>JAUZOF010000281.1 GCA_030706585.1 Bacteroidota bacterium | reverse complement strand
CTTTTCCATTTTTGGAAAAGTATTTGTGTTGTTCGCTTTTGTTTTTATTTGTAAATCAATGTATTTGGTGTGTCTGACTTTTATTCGTGGATTGACTGCGTCGAACTACGTTTCGTGGCTGTTTTATTTGACAGGAACTTATCTATTAATACAATTACACGAAGCTTAGGGGAATATTTCCCTAAGCAGTATTACTCCCCACACTTTTCGTTTAAGAACCTATTTACTTCAGGAAATAGGTCAGCGTGATGGACCAAAGTCCGTTTTTATAATCGACGTTGTTGAAGTTAACGCCATCAGTTGATACCTGTGCCACATTCTTAGCCAATCCGAAGCTGTAATTGGCACCCACCTGGATGTTGTTGAGGAGTTGAACCCCGAATCCGGCATTTGCCCCGACATCCAGTTTCTTGTAGTCAATATTGCTGAATTCATCATTGGTGAATTTCCCGGAAAACGCATAACTCACGTAAGGTCCCGCCGCCAGATATAGGGCAAGAATCTTCGGACTTCCGAATTTGTACTTAAAGTTGACCGGGATATCGAGGTAAGAGACGCTCGCTTTGCCAAAGTCCTTGAAGGCAATCCCTTTCTGCGAATAGAGTGCCGACAGGTCAATGGCCGCTCCGGTCAACGGAATGGGGAATTCGGCTGTAGGCCCGATGAGGAAGCCATTATAATTGTCTTCTTTACTTAAAATGGATGCATCGCTGGCCGCATCAGCAATGTTGCTTCCGGTGTTCAATCCGGCTTTAATCCCGAACCGGACCTGAGCATTACTCGATAAGGATAAGGCTGAAATGATAACCAGGACAGCCAATACAATTGATTTTTTCATAAACTGTGTACTTTGAGGGTTATTCTAACAGAATTGAAGATACAAAGTAAAAGGAATGTGCTGCATTTTCAGGAAATGATTAACCCAATTTTACTCATTCAATGGTTTGAATTTCTTTTGGATAAAGGTACAGGTAAAAGGGTTGAGAACTTTTTTTGGCAAATCAATTTCATTTTCACGAATTATTTATAGATTTGCAATGCAGTATGCAAGCGGGGTGTAGCGCAGTTGGTAGCGTGCGTCGTTCGGGACGACGAGGTCGCAAGTTCGAATCTTGTCACCCCGACAGTAAGCCGGTTCTTCATGAGCCGGCTTTTTGTTTTTTTATCTCCTCCGGCCTTCTTTTAAACAGATTCTGTCCAATCAACTATTTATATCGGGAAAAATATTACTTTTACCGTCACATGTGTGTTCTTAAATCGCACGATCTGAAAACCTTAATTCTGTATAATGAAGATCTCATTTTCCCAGCTACAGTGGGCAAATCTGATTATCCATGGATTCGCCGCCGCTCATGTGCTTTCCACTGCTTTGTTCCGTACATTTGGTGCTGATCCGGGCTGGCTGTTGAGTATTCTCACCATCCTGATGATCGTCATGCTTACCCGTATCAATGATACCCCGCTTGATGTTACTGCTGCCATAGCTTTGATTAGTTGTCTGGCAGGATTCTACCTGGGAACACTGGGCGCTGATGTTATGCTGGTGTTACTACCTCATTCTGTAGTACTCTCTCAGGTCATTACCACGTTGCTGGTTACAGAGATTCTGGGATGGCTTACTTTTCTAATAGTCAGAAAAAGCAAATCAAAATGAAGGAAGAACGTTCGGCTGTAAGTACAAAGTCTCGCACTACCTGGAAAGAGCTGGCTATTCTGGCCGGCGTGGTACTGCTTTTCCGGATATTGTATGTGGAAATAGTTTCCTATCTGCAAGCCGATTATCACTATAATATCGGTGATCTGCTCAACTCCATTTTTAAAGAATATCCATTAACGCTGCTGATGGTGGGTGCTGATTTCCTGGCGGTCCAATATATCGGGAAACGGTATAGCTATGGAGAAAATACGGTGAAGCGGATCGTAATGACGCTGCTTGCCGTAGTCGTTCTCTCCTCAATGGCAACCCTGTTTCTTTGCGGATTACAGTTGAGGAAAAATTTCTCTGTCAACGACCTGTTTGTCAGCGGCTATGTAGGGGCTATTTTCTTTGTGGCATTGATGGTCAACGCGGTGATTATCGGAGTATGCGACATTATATTCTACTACAGGAAATCGCACAAGAAGGCATTGGACGCTGAGATTCAGAAGCGAAAAAAAGCCAGCTTTCAATACGACCAGCTCAAACGGCAGCTTAATCCGCATTTCCTGTTTAACAGTCTCAATGTGCTGGATTATCTGGTGCAGACTGATGCCCAGCGCGCCAGTAACTTTGTCAAAAAGCTGGCCGGCGTGTACCGTTATTTGTTGAACAAAGAGGCTGATCCTGTCGTTTCTGTACAAGAGGAAATTGACTTCGCCATGATGTATGCCGATTTACTGAAAGAGCGTTTCGATACAGGTTTGCAGATCAGTTTCGAGATTGATCACTGGGCGCTCGACAGCCTGATTATTCCCTGTAGCATTCAGATCGCCATCGAAAACGCCACCAAACACAACATTGTAAGCAGTGACAAGCCTTTGAAAATCCGTATTTATACCACGGAAGATTTTATTTGCATAAACAATAATATCCAGCTCCGGATTTCGGAGGTTACTTCTAACGGCGTTGGGCTGAAGAGCATTAAAGGCCAGTACGATACTATTTTCAAGAAGCCCATTGTCATTGTCAAAAACGAAGATATCTTTGAAGTAAAATTACCATTGATCGCCAGCGAATCGTAAACCATAGAGCATGAACGTATTAATTATCGAAGACGAAAAACCGGCTCAGATCCAGCTTGAAAGACTGCTGAATTCTCATTTCCCCGAAATGGAGATTGTCAACCGGCTTGATTCCGTTACTTCATCTGTAGAGTGGTTGAAGAACAACTCCGTTGATATCATTTTCATGGACGTGGAGCTTTCTGATGGTCAGTGCTTTGAGATCTTTAAACAGGTGAAGGTCAATGCGCCGGTGATCATTACCACGGCTTACAACGAATACGCGATAAAGGCATTTAAGGTAAACAGTATCGACTACCTACTCAAACCGATCGACCAAAACGAACTGATCGAAGCGGTCAACAAAGCCAAAAAGGCAACTCAGAAACCGGCGCTCGATTTGACCCTTTTGGAAAATCTGCTTCAGGGAAAAGCCACCAAAGAGTACAAACAACGCTTTACAATCAAGCTGGGCGACAAGATACTGCTGATCAATGCTTCCGAAGTAGCCTATTTCCAATCGGAAGAAAAAGCGACCTTCATTGTCACTCACGAAGGTAAACGTTACATTGCCGACTTTACACTGGATGCCATTGAATCATCACTGAATCCGAAAGATTTTTTCCGGATGACGCGCGGGGTGATTGCCAATATCCAGTCGGTGAAGTCTGTCTCCAAATATTTCAATAGCCGCCTGAAGGTGACCTTAAATCCGCCCACCTCGGAGCAGATACTGGTGAGCCGGGTGAAGATTCCGCTTTTCTTGTCGTGGCTTGAAGGGGAGTTGTAGTTTCTCTTCAACATTTACGGCTTATTGAAGTAGAGATGAGACTGCATCCTCTCATTTTCTAATCTCCAAATTCTCAAATCTGCTAATTCCCACATTTGCTCATTTCCAATTCATCCTTGCAATTCTTCACTTCATCACTATTCCATTTGATTAAAGGATAAAGATTTAGAAATTTGTCAGACCTTAGAGCCTGTTTAAATTTTATTGCTCGACTTTTTTAGGGCTATTTCGGAGTAGATTTTTTGCTTTTATCCCGCTGATTTAGCGGGCTAAATCAAGGGGGGGGAAGTGAAAAATATGCCCGAAAGAGGCTAAAAAAGGAGCAAAGAAAGGAGACTCTTCTCCTTTCTGAAATTGTTTTGGTAAAATTTAAACAGGCTCTTACACTAACCTCAAATCCGCGTCTGACATGAAAAACTATATACTTGAAACCGTCCTGGTTTTTCTGCTCATCTTTGTTGCCGTTTCTATCTGGGCAAAATCCATTCCGGAAGAATTTACTCCGGCACTATCCCACCATTCGGAACTGAACTACTCTTCCCTTGGATCAATATTTACCCTTTTGGCCCCGACTGCTGCTAAAGTGAAAATAAATCTCTATAACAACGATACCGATCTTCGTCCAATTCAGACCATTTTCATGAAAAAAGGATTGCAGGGGATGTGGACTGCTATGGAAAAAGGGGATTTAAAATGCAAATACTATACTTTCCAGATTCTACATAAAGGAAAATGGCTGAAAGAGACTCCC
The DNA here is from genome assembly GCA_030706585.1 of Bacteroidota bacterium. Lineage (GTDB taxonomy): Bacteria > Bacteroidota > Bacteroidia > Bacteroidales > UBA7332 > CAXXIC01. The sequence goes on along the minus strand of JAUZOF010000281.1, from coordinate 1,814 downwards.
GGTATATGGGCAAAAGCGGTGGGAGTCAACGGCGTCCGGGCTGCTATCATCGACCTCAAAAGCACTGATCCCGAAGGTTGGACAAAAGATGTACGTCCCCCTTTGGCGCACTCCACCGATATTGTAATCTATGAGATGCACCACCGGGACTTCTCAGTTGCATCCAATTCAGGCATTCAGCATAAAGGGAAGTTTCTGGCTTTAACTGAAAACGGGACGAAGAATGCGGAAGGTCTCTCTACCGGAATTGATCACCTGAAAGAGCTGGGAATAACCCATGTGCATCTGCTTCCGTCTTATGATTTTGGCTCGATAGATGAGGCACGTCTGAGCGACAACCGTTACAACTGGGGTTATGATCCCAAAAACTACAATGTGCCGGAAGGTTCCTTCTCGACTCTTCCCGCTGATCCGGCGGCACGTATCCGGGAGTTTAAGCAAATGGTGCAATCCCTTCACCGGAACGGAATCCGGGTGATCCTGGATGTGGTTTATAACCATACATTTGTGACTGATGAATCGAACTTTACACTGACTGCACCGGATTACTTTTACCGGAAAAATAAAGACGGCAGCTATTCCAATGCCTCGGGATGTGGCAATGAGACGGCTTCCGAACAGCCGATGATGCGCCTGTTTATGATCGAATCGGTGAAGTATTGGGCAAAGGAATATCATGTGGATGGTTTCCGCTTCGACTTGATGGGCATTCATGATATCGAAACAATGAACCAAATCCGCAAAGAGCTGGATAAAATTGATCCGACCATCTACATGTATGGAGAGGGATGGACTGCCGGAGCTTCTCCGCTGGATGAGTCTTTACGCGCAGTGAAGAAGAATGGCTTGCAGTTTCCACACATCGCCGTCTTCAGTGATGACTTACGTGATGCCATAAAAGGCAGTTGGAACGATGCAAAAGCACCTGGTTTCGTTGGAGGAAAAACGGGACTGGAAGAGAGTTTGAAGTTCGGTATCGTGGGTGCAACACAACATCCGCAGGTGAATTACTCACTCGTCAACTATTCCAAAGCCCCTTATGCCATTCATCCCGATGAGGTGATCAACTATGTCTCCTGTCACGACGATATGTGCCTGAACGATAAACTGCGGGAATCCTCTCCGTTTAATACAAAGGCTGATCAGATCAAACGGCAAAATAAACTGGCTCAAACGATTGTTTTTACGTCGCAGGGAGTGCCGTTTATCCTGTCGGGTGAAGAGCTCTTCCGCACTAAGAAAGGCATTCACAATTCGTTCCAGTCTCCCGATTCTATCAATGAGATTGACTGGCACTGGAAGTCCATTCACCACGATCTGTTTGACTATTACCGGAATCTGATCCTGCTCCGTAAGCAGCATCCCGCGTTTCGCATGAATACGCAGGCAGACGTTGCAAACCATCTTCGTTTTCTCGATATTAAACAAAAATGTGTGGTCGGATTTATGCTTACCGATCATGCCAATGGGGATGAATGTAAAGATATTCTGGTGATTCACAACGGAAACAGCCAGCCGGTAGAGGTTTCTGTTCCTGATGGGGAGTGGACGGCTGTAGTAAAGGATGGCCAGATTAACCTGTCGGGATTGGGCAATATCGAAAATAACCGGATTACCGTTGCTCTGGTTTCTTCATTGATCGCTTTTCGAAAATAAGAACCTAAAGAAATAGTTAGCCATGAGAACAAAGCCGCAACTCTCTTCTGCCCAAATCTGGAACATGAGCTTCGGATTTCTGGGTATTCAGGCCGGATTTGCATTGCAGAATGCAAATGCGAGCCGCATCCTTCAGACCTTTGGCGCTGATGTCGGGT
>JAUZOF010000280.1 GCA_030706585.1 Bacteroidota bacterium | reverse complement strand
TCGGATAGGAAGGGGTTTTATAAGAAGACATCGGCTCATGATTCCGGGCTTTAAGATTCGCCAAAGTCCAGGTATAAATATCTTTGCCATCCTGAGTCGATTTCTCAACACTCTTGGGCAAATTATACTCTTTGTAACGGAACGCATACCCGGCTGGCGTTTTTACAATAATGGTCGAATTTTCATAAGACCTGTTTTCTAAAAAATGATACCAAGTGGGAAGATTAAAGGTTTCATTTAAATCTACCTGATAGGAATATTCAACAGTATAAGGATAAGTCTGAATCCGAGGATCTATAATTTTAATCCGCTCTGATTCATACATCGAATACCCGCTGATATAGCTTCGATCCACAATATCATCATAGCCGAACTTCTTAATCTGAGCGCCCTGTTCGTCAAAAACCCGACCTTTGACATAAGTTATCTTCTGAAGCGGATCATAAGTCTCCTCGAAACGACCGTTATCCTCTCCGTTTTTATTCAGGATTGTTCTCACTTCGGTCACCGTCAACACCGCCGACTTCTCCGATTTGATCTCCAGCTCCAACTGTTGAAGCCGCATGACCGTATGGGCATTTTCCTTTAAAGCCGGAGGAATCGCACTTACCGGATATTTAAGCTCTTTGGCCGAGATCGAAAATCCCGCACCAAAAACAACAGCCGAAAATATTATTTTCTTCCACATAAAATCAAGCTTTCTTGAGAATCAACATTTCTGATTGTTTTTTCACCACCTGATCAAAGAATGCCTTAAGATCAAGGTATTCTGTCTGCAAAAAGACAGGTTTATTGATGTTCATCTTGAATAAAACCTGTACCGTTTTTTCGCTAACCGATGATTGCATTTGCAGTGTGGCAACATTACCGGGCAAAGCAGCTCTGATATTTTGCGGTAATTGCTCCACCTGATATCCATCCGGCAATTCCAGTGTGAATACCTGTGTACTTTCAATCGGAGTAACAAAATCTACAGGATATTGTCTTTCCTCCAGTTTAAATGGGTTTTCAGTCCATTTCTCAAATTGAATCGGATTGATATAGATTTGATTATTGGTTTTAGTAACCCTGTTTTTGAGAACAACAGAGAACTTCTCACTCATTGGCTGGGAAACACTATCCAGATCATTCACTTCATATTTATCAATAGACAGCCCTATGTATTTACTTTCCAATGACTTGAGATATTCATCCTGACTAACAAAAGTTTTATAATGATTCCGACGGTCAAGAGCCGCATAATCAAAACTTGAACGGGTCCACTCCCCTTTCATCACGCCCTCTGGAGTTAATTTCAAGTTAAGCATGGCAACCGATTTGTCTTTTTTAGTTGCCGAAAGATCGATCCATTCAATGTCATTTTTGTCGATCAGCAAGCCACGTCCATTGATATCCCGTTCGGGCAACATACCCAACGGCAGATTCTCTTCTGTCGCATCAAGCAAATAGGTCTGCTCTCCAATTCGGGCATGGGCAATCACATAATTCAGCTTATCGAAACTTACTGAATAAGGAGGCAACACTCCATTTCCCCGGGTACTCAACACCAATGGGTCCGCATCGATATCCAACTTACGCAACAACAGCACCAATATCAGGTTAATATCCGCATTATTACCCACCTTTTTATTCAATGCAGAACTCAGGCTCGAATAAGAAGGCCAAATTGACTCCTTTTTATCCCACTTTACTTTCTTGACTTCATTAAATGCCATTGCCAATCGTCCTTCCGGAGTAGATACTGCTGTTTTTATCTGTTTTTCCAGGCTATTTAGGAAAATTAAAAAACCGCTCAACCGCTGACCAAAATCCTCATCTTTACGAAGGGCATCAGCCACAGCATTCCAGGAAGTAGCATATTCTTTATAATAAACTCCGGGAATATTGATCGCTGAAAGCTCTATATCAAAACGAGCTAAATAATTATCAGCATTATCCACATACGGTTCTGATTTAAAAGCCGGAACATCATGCGTTGCCCAACGATAATCCGTCGAAATAGACAATGGAATATAACCGAAGTAATTCTTCCGGAATGTCAGATAAGTATTGGGTTCCAGCACTAGTTCACTCCATCGTACCGGGATAGATTCCTGAAAATGCCAGTAGGATGGTAAACCCACATAGCAAATCTCCAGGTCAATAACAGAGCCGACTTTAACATTGGGCATGGCCACCCGGGCGCGATATCTTCCTTTGGTTATTTTTTCAATAAAAATCGACTCCTTCTTCAGTTTTGTCACTACCGGCGCTCCGTTCTCCAGATTAATTGTTTGCCCTTTAACCATAGCATTTTCAGCAGCCGGCGCGATATAATCTCCCCAGGATTTACCTTCCTCCTTCAGTATTTTAATTCTCACCTGATGGACAAACTGAAGATTATTCGAATCAAAATACCCATAATTGCACAATACCACAGCGGCCGCACTGGTATCTGCCGGGTAAGATTTCATTTGAAGATCAGCCTGATCTACTTTCCCGAATTTCATGGGCACCTTTTCGGCTTTCAAGGAAAACACCACCATCAAAAAACACAGGATTAAATGAGCTTTACTAAAACCAATCACATTCATATCACTATCTTTTTAAACATTTATTCTCCAAATGTAATTTTTTTACTCGTCACAACCTACAAATGCAGCAAAATAATTCACCATATATGCTATTTTTTTCAAACACATCACATTTATATTCACATAAACACATCAAACACACCTGCTTTAAACATATACAAAGGTTAATCCTCCTCACTGCATCGCACCCTCTTTTATTAATCTTTATCATCAGGGATAATCGCTCGTAGCTCTTCTATCTATTTGGAAACTTCAATTTCTAAATAGCGGAGTTTCTGTTCTCTACAGCCATTTATTTCCTTTTTTATTAGGTTATGTCTGAAAATCTGAGTAATATTGCACCACTTTTCAAAAAACAGAAGACATGATGAATTTCACAGCACATACTCTGCTCTTTACGACGACCACCCCTTGGGGGGTTCAGTAATTCATGTCTTTATCTAATAAAATCAATCACATCCAATTTGTGCGGTACGTTGCAGAAGGCAGCAACGGGAGCAGTATTGTGTACCGTCACATCATTTCCCCTGACATCAGGGCTATACTCTATTTTAAAATACATAAAGAATACACCATATGAAAGTTTTAAAGTTTGGGGGTACTTCGGTTGGCTCCATTGAAAGCATTCAGAACGTAAAAAAAATTGCGGAAGCTCGTAAAGAGCCAATTATAATCGTTGTATCTGCATTAGGCGGTATTACAGACCAGTTACTGAAAACCGCACGTATGGCTGTTGCTGGAGATTCAGCATATCTTCAGGAAATCGAAACTATCGTAAATCGTCACTACAATGTGATTGAAGGCGTTGTCCTCGCTGAGAAAAAAGCGGAAACCCGTAAGAAGGTCAATGAGCTTCTCGACGAACTAACCAATATATATAAAGGTGTTTACCTGATCCGTGACCTTTCAGCGAAAACAAACGATATGATCGTGAGCTACGGTGAACGGATGTCGTCTGTTATCGTAAGCAACGCAATCGCAGGCGCTAAACTTTACGATTCGAGAGAGTTTATCAAAACCGATACCCAGTTCGGCAAACACAACTGCAACTTCGGACTAACCAATAAACTGGTAAAAGAGACTTTTACAGAATTGCCACAGATTACGTTGATTCCCGGATTTATCGCCACCGACAGCGTTACCGGTGAAATCACCAACCTGGGCCGCGGTGGATCTGACTATACTGCCGCTATCGTTGCTGCAGCGCTTCAGGCTGAGATGCTGGAAATCTGGACGGATGTGGACGGCTTCCTGACTGCCGATCCCCGCATCATCAGTAATGCTTACGTGATTGACAAGCTGAGCTATGTGGAAGCCATGGAGCTTTGCAACTTCGGAGCGAAAGTGATTTTCCCGCCAACCATTTATCCGGTTTATCACAAGAATATTCCGATTGTAATCAAAAACACCTTCAATCCGGATGCGCCGGGTACATTCATTTCCCGCGATATGGTGGGTGATAAAAAGAAGGCAATCAAAGGTATCTCTTCGATCAACGATGCTTGTCTGATTACTGTACAGGGATTAGGTATGGTAGGCGTTATTGGTGTGAACTTCCGCATTTTCCGTGCTTTGGCTAAATCGGGGATCAGTGTATTCCTCGTTTCACAAGCCGCTTCTGAAAACAACACTTCATTCGGGGTTCGCAATACCGATGCCGATTTGGCCGTAAAAGTGCTGAAAGAAGAATTTGAGCACGAAATATCTATCGGTGAAATCAACGATATCAAAGCTGAGAAAGATTTGGCTTGCGTAGCCATCGTGGGTGAAAACATGAAACACACTCCGGGTATTGCCGGAAAACTGTTTGGTACTCTTGGGCGCAACGGTATCAATGTGATTGCCTGTGCACAAGGCGCTTCCGAAACCAACATCTCCTTCGTGATCCGCCTGGATAACCTGCGAAAAGCTTTGAATGTCATTCACGAAAGCTTCTTCCTGTCAGATTACCAGGAACTCAACCTCTTTGTGGCCGGTGTCGGACTGGTAGGTGGTAATTTACTGCAACAGATCCAGAAACAGCAGGAGAAACTTTTGAAAGAAAAATCACTCAAAATCAACGTTGTCGGACTGATCAACTCGAAACATTGCCTGTTCAAACGCGAAGGTATTAATCTGGAAAATTATAAAGAGGAACTTGCAACCGCTACGGCACCCGCAACTCCCGAATCTATCATAAGCGGAATTCTGGAGATGAACATCTTCAATTCTGTCTTTGTTGACTGTACGGCAAGCGAAACCATCGCATCGGTTTACAACGATTTATTGAAACACAACATATCTGTGGTTTGTGCCAATAAAGTAGCGGCATCATCATCGTACGAAAACTATACCGAGCTGAAACAAACAGCTAACCAACGTGGCGTCAAATTCTTATTCGAAACCAATGTGGGTGCCGGTCTGCCGATCATCAACACGATGAATGCGCTGACTAACAGCGGTGACCGCATTCTGAAACTGGAAGCTGTACTTTCAGGGACTTTGAACTTCATTTTCAATACCCTGAGCGAAGAGATTCCTTTGAGCAAAACCATCGTATTGGCAAAAGAGGCCGGATTTGCAGAACCCGATCCCCGCATTGACCTGAGCGGCAAAGATGTAATCCGTAAACTGGTGATTCTTTCCCGTGAAGCCGGTTACGCCATCGAGCAGGAAGATGTAAAGAAAAACCTCTTTATTCCACAGAAATATTTCGATGGAAGTCTGGATGATTTCTGGGCAAACATTTCAGAACTGGATGGAGAATTTGAAAAGCGTCGCAAAGCGCTGGTAGCAGAAAACAAACGTTACCGCTTCGTGGCTAAACTCGAAAACGGAGAAGCATCGGTAGGTCTTCAGGAAGTGGATGATAGCCATCCATTCTTCCACCTCGAAGGCAGTAATAATATCATCATGATTACGACCGAACGCTACAACGAATATCCGATGATCATCAAAGGGTACGGTGCAGGTGCCAGCGTTACTGCTGCAGGGGTATTTGCCGATATTATCAGCATTGCGAATATCAGATAATTTGCGAATTAGCTAATTAGCAAATTGGCTAATTCAATTGTAAATGGTAAATGACTAAATTGTAAATTGGATATATGAAATACATCATCATACTCGGTGACGGGATGGCCGATGAACCCATCGATATGCTGGGCGGAAAAACTCCGCTTCAGGCAGCCAACAAACCGTCAATAGATAAGCTGGCCGCGATGGGTGTCAGCGGGATGTTTAGCAGCGTGCCCGAAGGTTTTGCACCGGGTAGTGAAATCGCTAACCTGACTGTTCTGGGCTACGATGTGGCTAAAGAATTCGAAGGCCGCGGTTCACTGGAAGCAGCCAGCATGGGAATTCCCATCGAAGATGGAGAAATGGCCATGCGTTGCAACATCATTTGCATCGAAAATGATAAAATCAAAAACCACTCAGCCGGCCACATCTCTAACGAAGAGGCCGAAGAGCTGATTCTTTTCCTGCAAAAAGAGCTTGGCAACGAGTTTATCAACTTCTTCCCGGGCGTATCATACCGCCATTTG
>JAUZOF010000028.1 GCA_030706585.1 Bacteroidota bacterium | reverse complement strand
GATTTTATAGATTAGCAAAACAAAATTGCTTATCACCTACTCTTTATTTTCAAAAAAACTGAAGTTCACGCTCCCATACACCCGTTTCTCTACAAACTGAGGCATTTCCGAGAAATCATTATTACGACCGTGCTCCAAGATAAAAATGCCACCCTCTTTCAACAAATCATTTTCAAATATCAGACCTGGAATAGTTTCCAGTCCCTTCAAATCGTAAGGAGGATCGGCAAAAATAAAATCAAACTTCTCACGGGTCTGACCGATGTATTTGAAAACATCGCCCCGAACCGGAATGAGACGATCGGTCTTCAACTCCTTCATCACCTTTATAATAAATGAGAATTGCGTGGACGCTTTTTCAATACTGACCACCTTCTGGCATCCGCGGGAGATCAATTCAAAACTTACCGCACCTGTTCCGGCAAAAAGGTCAAGAGCTGTAATGTCTTCCAGATCAATTCTGTTTTCCAGTACATTAAAAAGATTCTCACGGGCAAAGTCCGTTGTCGGACGAGCCGTGATATTTTTTGGCACATCAAAGCGTCTTCGCTTGAATTCGCCACCAATTATACGCATAATGATAAAGTCTTAAGATCCAGTGGCAATGGTTTGTTGTCAGCCGGCGCCACATACCAGCTGGTCGGAGGATTGAGCGGTAAAACCCGCTGAATGTATTTAGATAAATGAGGAGTCATACGGCTTCGCTGCCCGGCATCCCCACAAATGTGAAGTTCATCATTAACCTGATGTAGCCCCAGCTTTTCCCAGGTATAGAGGATATAATAGATCGCATCATTCAAATTCTGACAAGCATAACTATTTACCAGCTCCAATTGATTCCGGTGAAAACAAAAGAGGTCTATCCGATCCGATTCGAGGTTGGCATACATCTTCGAATAGTTTCCGAAACGACTTCGTTCGGTAAAATATTCCAGCATCGGGGTCATGTAGTGGATTACCTTGGACAGAGCGAAGGTACGTGTCAGGAAATTATACGAGTCTTCGTTTACTGCAAAATGATTTACCATCTCCTTTTTACGGAAATCATTGACAAAGTATTTTCCCGTTGCATTTTCATGCGTAAACGAAAGCAACCTCTCTCCGGTCTCAATATTACTAAACGCAGCGGGAACTATTGTATAAAAAGGGGAAACAACAACCAATTCCGTCTTTTTGTAGGGTAAAAGCAGGTGTTCATTTTTGTAAACGACCTCCTCGATGGCATTCACTACAGGCTGATTCTTTGGCAACAGGAAACTTTCATACAACGCTGCTCCCTCGTTCACCGGATCAACCAGGTAAAATGAAAATCCACCCGGTGCCAACCGAATGGATAACGTATATTGTTCCGATTTGGAGTAGTCTGGTTTCTGTTGCATCTGATTATTATTCTTGAAAAAAGCAGTTGAAAATAGTTTTTTTTGGAATCGCTTTGACTCTCTAATTATCAGAGGGTTTTGTGCACTAAAACAGTTTTACACTTCTGTTACAGGATAAGCAAAATAAACATTGTATTTTTGCGACGAAATCAACCTATTAGAATGATAAATAGCTTTATTGAACGCAAATTTAGAGAAAATCTGCCATATACGCCCAATGCCGGTCAGGAAAATGCAATACGTGAAATATGCAACTTCCTGACAGACAGAGAGCCTTCCCGATTGTTTTTGTTGAAAGGATACGCCGGAACCGGAAAAACCTCGCTGACCGGTAGCCTAGTTAAAACCTTAAGCGAACTGAAGCAGCCCGTTGTATTACTGGCTCCCACCGGACGAGCCGCAAAGGTATTTTCAGCCTATGCTAATCATCCGGCCTTTACCATTCACAAGAAAATATACCGTCAAAAGAGTTTTGCAAATGAAGCGGCCGGATTTGGCATCATGCCTAACCTGCATAAAGATACCCTCTTCATCATAGATGAAGCTTCCATGATTCATAATACAACCGGTGAAGGAGCTGTATTCGGTACCGGCTGTTTGCTGGACGACCTGATCCAGTATGTCTATTCCGAAGAGAGTTGCCGGATGATGATATTGGGTGATACCGCCCAGCTTCCCCCGGTCGGGCAAGCGGAATCTCCAGCCTTAAATGCGGATTACCTGAAGGGATACGGACTGGATGTTACCGAATTGATTTTACGACAGGTAGCCCGTCAAAGCGAAGAGTCGGGCATCCTGTATAACGCCACTCAACTCAGAGAACAACTGGAATCGGAATATGATCTGGATGAATTGCCTCAATTCAAAACAGATGGTTTTCCTGACCTTTACTGCGTGGACGGTAACGAGCTGGCAGAGCATATTTCAGATTGTTATAACCGCGACGGTATTGATGAAACCATACTGATTACCCGCAGCAATAAACGGGCTAATATCTTTAACCAGAATATCCGGGGACGAGTTTTATACCGCGAAGAAGAATTATCAGGAGGAGACTTGCTGATGATCACAAAAAATAACTATTTTTGGAGCAAGGACTACGAAGAGATGAACTTCATCGCAAACGGTGAAATGGCCGAAATTGTCCGCAAGCGTAATGAGCGGGAGATTTACGGCTTTCGTTTCACGGATGCTTCGCTCCGTTTTCCTGATTATAATATCGAAGTGGATGTCAAGATCCTGCTTGATACATTACACTCGGATACACCGTCGCTTCCTTACGAACAGCAAAACCGCTTTTTCAATGCCGTGCTGGAAGATTACGCTGACATACCGACACGTGGTGCCCGCATGAAAAAACTAAAGGAAGATCCATTTTACAATGCCCTTCAGGTAAAATACGCCTACGCTGTAACCTGCCACAAAGCCCAGGGTGGACAGTGGAAGAATGTATTTATCGATCTGGGTAACCTAAACGTAGAACATCTCGGTGCCGACTTTTACCGTTGGCTTTACACAGCGTTGACCCGCGCAACCGAACGGGTATTTCTGTTGAATATGGCAGAGGAAATGAAAGAAATAAAATAACCCTTTTATATTTAAACGAATCGAGACCTAAAAAAGCAGATTGTTTAATTCCCCCATATCCGATATGAAGGGGAAACAAATTTTGTAATCCTAAACTCTTTAATCAAAAGCAGCATTTATGAAAAAACTTTCCTTCGTTTTTGTATGGGTATTAATATCCGTACCGGTACTCCTGTTGCAAAGCTGTATAGACAACAAATACAGTCTTGATAACTTACCGGACCATTTGCTTATTGCCGGAGATAGCATAGTTCTCCCTATAGGGAAAGCCGACACACTCACCATGAAACAATTCATGAAAGATCAGGATTTCACTGATCTGAAACTGAAAAAGATTAATGGAGACAGCGTTTTTTATTTGAGCAAAGTGAATGTTCAACATTTTAATCTTCCGGATAGTAGCACTTATTTAAGACTCGTAAATCCGGTTACCAGTTCATCTACCTTTACAGGTCTGACTCTACCTGTATATCCCGGCCCCTTCAGCAAAGCCGGACCGTTAGATACACTCTCATTACCTATCAAACAAACACCATTGATTGTAAGTACAGATCAAATTCTGTTCAATGCATCCTCCCGGATAGAAATTAAATTTGAGCTGAACAATATTTCGGCATCAAATCCGGCATCAAAAATCACATATCAGGTTTATATCCCTAATGAGCTGACACTGGAAACAATTAATGATGACGGTTACATCTCTTATAACAACACCATAGGACAATATATATATACTGTAACAAAGCCATGTTCAGGAGCATCAGCTTCTTACCTAAGAGTGAAATCCCTTAAGGGAAATGCCAAGAACCTTGATTTTATAACAACGTCAACTATATCTGTGGTTGCCGGTGATAAATTAACTGTTGGAAAAAATCCGGCAATTACAACAACGGTGACTCCCAGCAATATTTCTGTTGCAAGAATATTCGGACAAATTAATTACAGTTCAACACTACCAAACACGTCTTTTAATATATCAAGCATATACTCTTTATTTAAAGACAGTAAAGATGTTATCAGCTTATATAACCCAACATTATACATTGTTACCAAATCCAGTTTCGGGGTTCCTTTGAATGTCAATTTAAATGCAACTTCAACACCTGCTCACACCATCTCTGCAACTATTACAGTTCCCCCTCCGACATCCCCGGGTGAAATTGCTATTAATAAATATGCTTTATACAGCAAAGTTGCTCCAGATAACACCTCTTCATTTACAGAAACAAAGAAATTTGACCTGGCTTCATTAATTACCGATAAACCTAACAGTATCACTACGAATGTAAATTATTCCACCATACTTGGGAGCCAACATTTTATAGCACCTAAAGATTCAGGATTGGTGAAAGATTCACTGGAAATCCCCCTGGCTTTTGCAAATAATTTTCGACTCAATTACACAACTACCAGATCAGAGGTCTTCAATAATGATATCAATAAATATTTATTCTCAACTGGTGATATTACTTTATCCGGACAAGTTGTTTCATCAATTCCTTTAAATGCACAACTAGACTTCTCGGTTCTTACCAGCGAAGGTGATACTATTAAATTGACCGGAGTAGGACAAAGTCAAACAATAAAGATCAATGCCTACAATGGGATAACAGACGAAACCCCTTTTCTGTTAACCATCCATTCGGCTGATCTTAAAGATAAACCACTCAGAGATCTGCTCATCAATGTCATGCTCTCTTCGGACAAAACCGTTGAAGGGAAACTAATTAAAGCCAAGGATTATGTTTTCATCAGAGATATCAGAATGACTAAACTCGGAGGTATCAGCATCGATACAAAATAAACATTCTGTCTAATTCTAACTGCATCCAAAATGAAACTAAATAATAAAATAATTACCTCTGGGCTTTTACTGTTAGGCCTTCTGTTAAACGAAAGTTTGTTTGCACAAACACCTAAATCGACCTATTTTCTCGACAATTCCTATCAACGATTAGAACTCAACCCGGCCTTACAACCTTCTCGTGGTTATATCGCCTTTGGGACGGGCAACATTACGCTTGATGCCTCTACCGGTCCTTTTAGTTTGGGTAGCCTTTTGTACACCAACTCTGCCGGTCAACTGGATTGGGTACTGAATGATCCGGCACAGAAAAACAAATTTCTGAAGACACTGAATAATAAAAACCCGCTTGCTGCCTCAAGCTCAATCCAACCTTTCGGATTGGGTTTCTATGCCGGAAAAATCTTCTGGAATTTAAATTTGTCGGTAAAAGAACAAGCAACAGTCACACTTCCTAAATCTCTTTTCGAACTAGTAGCCAACGGTAGCGGCACTTATTCCTTGAAAGACCTGTACATGGAAAATCTGGGATACACAGAAATCGGAGTCGGTGCTTCATTTCCAATTAATAAAAAACTAACTATCGGGGGAAAACTTAAATATCTGAAGGGACTTACATTCGTTCAGGGAAAATTCGACAAATTTGATGTGAATGTAAATCAAAACATTTGGTCAGTTGAAGCTAATGGACAAATCAAAGCGTCTCTCAACAACGGTCCGCAAATGCCTGTTGGAAAATTCAAAATCGAAGATTACACCGACAAAATAAATGGGAAAGATTTGTACCGAAAGTTCATTAACAATGGAATGGCCGTCGATTTGGGTACTACTTACAAGCTTCTCGAGAACCTAACCTTATCTCTTGCGCTGACAGACCTCGGCTCTATAACCTGGAAAAAAGGAAACAATGTAGTTGCGCAACTCAATGATTACAAGGAAACCATCCTGGATATTGATAAATCAATCACCAACATCACTGATGCATTTAACAACATGTCAGAACCGGAACTGAACAGTACAACTCCCGGAAACTTTAAAACCACGCTACAAAGTAGAATTAATGCAGGTGCGGAGTATCATGTCGTTAAAGACAAAATCAGCTTTGGAGCGCTTTATAGTAAACAGTTAGGGGTGAATAATCTATCATCAATTACTTTTTCTGCCAACCTGAAACCAATGAAAGTATTCAACACGGCGCTGACTTATACGACTGGAAGCTTCAATGCTAATGCATTTGGAGCAGCAATAAGCTGGACCCCGAAGTGGTTTATGAATTTCTTCCTGGCTACGGACTATATTGTCGTCAGATATTCTCCCGAGATGATTCCTGTAAATGCCAAACGGGCTAATTTTCAATTCGGCATAAGCATTCCGTTAAGATCCGGAAAATCGACAGATGGCCGTAAAGCGACTTTTACAACTCCGACTCCACAACTTATTGAACAGGATACCGTAAAAGCTGTAAGGGATACACTCCGGCCGGCTGTAATTGATTCGAGTAAGAATGTAATATTGACGGATTCTGTTCCGGTGATTAAAACCGATTCTTTGAAAAAGGTATTTAGGCAAAATGATTCTCTGCCTGCCCTGAAAACGGATTCACTCCAAGTCTTGAAAAAGGATTCGCTACTTAAGACAGATTCACTCTCTACATTGAGAACCGATTCAATCAAGCCAAACAACAAGGTCGAAATGAAATCAACCGGCAAAACCCCGACCAACCAAAGCCAGCCGACTCAACCTCAGCCCCAAACGGCACCCAAACAGAATGCAGTAAAAAAAGAAGAGAAACAATAGCATATAAAAAAAGCCACCTATCCGGTGGCTTTTTTTATATGTATGTTGTGTGATTACGAATTATATTTCGACATACGAAGTTCGTGGATTTTGTCATCAGTCAAGTACTCTTCAAAGTCCATATACTTATCAATAGCACCATCAGGTGTAAGGTCAATTACACGTGAACAAACCGACTCAATGAACTCGTGGTCATGCGATGCCATCAGGATTTGTCCCGGGTAAGCAATCATGTTATTGTTGAATGCCTGGATAGATTCCATATCCAGGTGGTTAGTCGGGTGGTCAAGAATCAACAGGTTTGGATTCTGAAGCATCATGCGTGAAATCATACAACGCATTTTCTCTCCCCCTGAAAGCACCTGAGCATTTTTCAACAGATCATCACCAGAGAACAGCATACGACCCAGATAACCACGAAGGAACGACTCACTGGTATCGCTTGAGAATTTACTCAACCACTCAACCAGGTTTTCCTCTTTCTGGAAAAATTCGGTGTTATCCATTGGCAGATAAGCCGGAGTAATCGTTACCCCCCATTCAAATTTACCTGCTGTCGGCTCTAATTCTCCATTGATAATTTTAAAGAATGTCGTAGTAGCACGGTTATTTTTACCCAGGAATACTACTTTATCTCCTTTTTCAATATTGAACTCTACATTTTTGAACAGGACTTCACCATCTACTTCATATGAAAGACCTTCTACTGTCAGTACACGGTCACCGCAAGGACGTTCCTGCTGGAAGATAATCCCCGGATAACGACGAGTTGACGGCTCAATCTCGTCGATCTTGAGTTTGTCCAACATTTTCTTACGACTGGTTGTCTGTTTTGACTTCGCCACGTTGGCACTGAATCGCTGGATGAATTCCTGGAGCTCTTTGCGTTTTTCTTCAGCCTTCTTGTTAGCATTTGCTTGCTGACGGGCTGCCAACTGGCTCGATTCGTACCAGAAAGTATAGTTACCAGAGAACGCACGGATTTTACCAAAGTCAATATCAACGATGTCGGTACAAACGTTATCAAGGAAGTGACGGTCGTGAGAAACCACAATCACAGTATTTTCGAAGTTAGCCAGATAGTTTTCCAACCAAAGGACAGTCTCAAGGTCAAGGTCATTGGTAGGCTCATCGAGCAATAGGTTATCCGGATTTCCGAAAAGAGCCTGTGCCAAAAGTACACGTACCTTTTCTTTACCACTGAGGTCTTTCATTAACTGATAGTGTATATCTTCTTTGATACCCAGACCGCTCAACAGGTTGGCCGCATCGCTCTCAGCAGTCCAACCGCCCATGTGACCAAATTCATCTTCCAGTTTTGCAGCCAGATTTCCGTCTTCTTCAGTGAAATCAGCTTTTGAGTATAATACCTCTTTCTGCTTCATATTATCCCACAACTCTTTGTAACCCATCAGTACGGTATCGAGTACCGTACATTCGTCAAATTCGTAGTGGTTCTGTTTGAGTACCGAAAGGCGTTCGCCCGGTCCCATTGAAATTGTACCTCTGGTAGCATCCAGTTCGCCGGAAATCAGTTTAAGGAAAGTCGATTTTCCCGCACCGTTAGCGCCGATCACCCCATAACAGTTACCTGAGGTAAACTTCAGGTCAACATCCTGAAAAAGAGGCTTCTTGCCGAACTGAATAGCTAAATTTGAAACAGTAATCATTAGCGTATATCTTTTCTATATTATTTTGGGCGCAAAGGTACGACTATTCGCCCATTAACTAAAGCAATCGGGGTTAATTATTGATTAATAACCTGACAATGAATCTCATTACATAAAGAGAAAGAACCCATTGAAGAAATATAGCACTCCGGCCACCCCTACACCGATACTCAGAACCCAGAGAGTTTTCTTTTTAATCAATGCAGCTACCGAAGAAAGCAAGATGGCGATCTGTAAGAAAATAACGGCAATACCAAACGCGGAGGAATGCAATTGGCAGTTATCACGCTCTTTTTCAAAACTTTCGGCCTTAGCCTTAATTTCAGCTTTATCGGCATCATACTGCTTCAATTTCTCGTTATAAGTATCTATTTTCTTCTGATATTCAGTTGAGATAGCTTTTGAATTTGGCGAACCAGTCAATAAGTCGCGCTGCAATTCCAGATTATTTTTCTGGTTTTCAAAAATGTAACTTTTGATACTTTTTGATTGATAATAAGACCATTGGTTGGCCGCATTGGTTTGGTTCATCAACGCCTTACTCCCATACCCCCCACCTTTGAATGTGGACAAGGTGGCACATACTGCAATCAACACCGTGGACAACGCCAAATAATTAAGCCATTTCTCTTTCTTTTCTTCTGCCATATTTTCTGATTTTTAGATTGAACGAATGTTATACGACTATATTAATTAGTTTGCAAAATTAGAAAATGAAGAGCGATTGACGAAAACATCTGATTCCAAATTATCTTTTTGATATCAATATATTATGATTAATGACATCTCTATTAATTGGCAATATCTGATAAAGATTGTATATTTGAACCAAATAAAATCCTAAAGAAATGAGTAGTCAGGAATATATCAGTGCAGATGAAGCCAGGGAATTTATTATCAACTACAGGCGATTATTAAAGGCTCTGGAAGGGACAGTTACTTCTCCGGAAATTGATTTAATCAAAACAACAATAAAAGAGGCAATTAACCAGGGATTCTACCAGCGTAAAACTGACGGGATACACCCCTTGGTTCGGTTAATTGTAACTGCTAACATACTCAACGAAGAGATTGGGTTGAAGAAAACATCTATCATCTCCTGGTTCCTTTACGAATCTGTAGTGAATGGCATCTACCCTTTGAATGATTTGCAAAAAAAATTCGGAGCCGATTCAAGTACCATCATTCGCGGATTATCCAAAATCAACGAACTGTATGCGAAGAACCCTTCTATAGAATCAGAAAACTTCAGCAAGCTGTTTATCACTTTCTCCGAAGATGTTCGGGTTGTTCTTATCATGCTTGCCGACCGTCTATTTCTGCTTCGCTCAATCAACCATCATCCCAATGATGATTTCAGGCGTCAGGTAGCGTATGAAGCATCCTACCTCTATGCGCCATTAGCACACCGGCTCGGGCTTTACCGGGTGAAGTCGGAGATGGAAGACCTTTCGCTAAAATATACCAACCGGGAGATTTACACCGAAATTGCAAAGAAGCTGAGTGAAACCAAACGTTCACGTGACACTTATATCTACAATTTCATCGAACCGGTTAAAACCAAACTGGAAGCAGCCGGATTAAAGTTTTCGATAAAGGGACGGACAAAATCAATTCACTCGATCTGGAATAAAATCCGGAAACAGGAAATCGCATTTGAAAAAATATATGACCTTTTCGCTATCCGTATTATCATAGATACTCCATACGAAAAGGAAAAATCAGATTGCTGGCACGCCTACTCCATCGTTACCGACATGTACCAGCCTAATCCCAAGCGACTGCGTGACTGGCTCTCCATTCCTAAAAGCAATGGTTACGAATCGTTGCACATCACCGTGATGGGCCCGGAAGGGAAATGGGTCGAAGTACAGATCCGCACAGAACGTATGGATGAGATTGCCGAAAAGGGTCTGGCCGCCCACTGGAAATACAAAGGCGTAAAAGGAGAGAGCGGTCTTGACGAGTGGTTGAATAACGTACGTGAAGTACTGGAAGCCTCCGATGCCAGCCCGCTCGATGTGATGCAGGAACTGAAACCGGACCTTTACGATAAAGAGATTTTCGTTTTTACACCGAAAGGCGACCTACACAAATTACCGAAAGGGGCTACTATCCTCGATTTTGCCTTCCTGATCCACACAAAACTGGGAAGTAAATGTGTCGGAGCAAAAGTTAATGGTAAAAACGTGACCATCAAGCACAAACTGGCCAGTGGCGATCAGGTGGAAATCCTGACAGCAGCCACACAAGTACCCAAACAGGACTGGCTCAATATTGTCACTACCTCCAAAGCGCGTATTAAAATCAAACATACGCTCAAGGAAATGGCTTCCAAAGAAGCTGAATACGGGAAAGAGCTTTTGCAACGCCGATTTAAAAACCGCAAAATAGAGATCGATGAGTCAATCCTGATGAAACTGATTAAGAAAAACGGATTCAAACAGGCAACTGACTTTTTTGCAGATTTAGCGACTGAGAAACTGGACATCAATAAGATACTCGAACAATACCTGAGCCTTGAGGGGAAAGAGAAAGAACCATCTTCAGAAGGTCGCACTGCTACAGGATTCGTAGCACCTGCTCCAACGCCTGAACACACTCACAAAAAGGACGATGAACTTGTTATCGATCAAAACCTGAGGGGAGTTGAATATAAACTGGCTAAATGCTGCAACCCTATATATGGAGACGAAATCTTTGGGTTTATCTCTACACAAGGAGGCATTAAAATCCACCGTACTTCTTGCGCAAATGCTCCGCAAATGATCTCCAGATTTGGATATCGCATTGTAAAAGCAAAATGGACCGGTAAATCCGATTCTCAATATGCAATCACCTTGCATGTCCTCGGGAATGACGACATTGGCATTGTCACCAATATTACCTCTGTTATTTCTAAAGAGAAAAATGTCATTCTACGTTCAATTTCCATTGATTCACACGACGGACTTTTCAGCGGAAACATTACAATATCCATTGGTGATACAGGCCAGCTGGAGGCATTAATTAAAAAGATACGCACCATCAAAGGTGTAAAGAAAGTTGAGCGCGGAAGCCAGATATAATCTGACTTCCGCTTTCACAATGTTTTGAACATTGGAAAGTAACCTCAAATCACACAAAAAAGGCTGTCTTCGAATGAAGACAGCCTTTTTCAATTTATAATGTAGCTAAAATTACTCAGCAACAACTTCGAAAGGAATCTCAACGCTAACTTCTTTGTGAAGTTTCAAAGTAGCTTTGAATGAACCCAATTCTTTAACAGCTTCTTTAATGATGATCACTTTACGATCAACTTCGAAACCAAGTTTAGCCAAAGCTTCAGCAATCTGAATGTTGTTTACAGATCCGAATACTTTACCGGTAGAGCTTGCTTTTGCACCGATTGTCAAAGAAACACCATCAAGTTTAGCAGCCAACTCTTGCATATCAGCTTTTATTTTAGCCAATTTGTGAGCACGCTGTCTAAGGTTTTCTTCCAACATTTTGATTGCAGAAGGTGTAGCGATGATCGCTTTTCCCTGAGGAATCAGGTAGTTTCTGCCATATCCGTCTTTAACGGTTACGATATCGTCTTTGTAACCCAGGTTGGTTACGTCTTCTTTTAATATTAATTGCATAGTTGTATTTCCTCCTTCTGATTATTATTTCATCATATCAGTAACATACGGAAGCAACGCCAGGTGACGAGCTCTTTTTACAGCCTGAGCAATTCTTCTTTGGAATTTCAGTGAAGTACCGGTGATACGACGTGGTAAAATTTTACCCTGCTCGTTCAGGAATTTTTTCAAGAACTCAGGATCTTTGTAGTCGATGTAACGAATACCGCTTTTTTTGAAACGGCAATATTTTTTTCTGTTTACGTCAACAGAAGGGGGAGTTAAATATCTGATTTCAGAATTTGCTTGTGCCATGATTGATTCTCCTTACGCTTTAGTTGCTTTAATACTTTTTCTTTTAGCTGCATACTCAGCGGCAAATTTATCCATTTTGAAAGTAAGGAAACGGATAACGCGCTCGTCGCGACGATAATTAACTTCTAACTTAGCGATAGTGGCCGGAGAAGATTTAAACTCGATCAATTGGTAAAAACCGGTAGATTTTTTCTGAATTGGGTAAGCCAGTTTTTTCAAGCCCCAGTTCTCTTCATTCACGATTTCTGCGCCTTCAGCTGCCAGAATACCTTTGAATTTTTCTACCGCTTCCTTCATCTGTACATCAGACAAAACGGGAGTCAAAATGAAAACGGTTTCGTAATGGTTCATTTGTTTATAATTTGGTTTATTAAATTGCGGTGCAAAAGTAGCGATTATTTTCCGTCCGACAAAACAGAATTCAAAATTTTGCAGCATTAAAATGCTCAGCCACTTAATTTTCGGCCTACATTCGTTTTACTTCAATCCTAAAGATATAACGCTATGACATTTTTCCATCAGTGATGGAATATCATCAACTGATAAATCGTCCGTTGAAATTGGCTCATGAATAACCAGTTTCAGATGCGTCGGACTCAACGTATGTGCACCTCTGGGCATAATACGAAAAGGACCATCTATTGAAATCGGCACTATAGGCAGATTCAGATCTGTTGCCAATTGAAATGCGCCTTTTTTAAACCTGCCTATTTTTCCGGTTTGAGTACGGCTTCCTTCCGGGAATACAACAACAGAAAGCCCACCGGAAAGTTGTTTCCGGGCATTTTCAAGACTCTCCTTAATGGATTTGGGATTGCTCCGGTCTACAAAAATATGTCCGGCAGACGCACAGGCTGCGCCAACAAAAGGCAAACTTCGCAACTCCCGCTTCATAATCCATCGAAAGTTATGATTTAAGAATCCATAGATCAGGAAAATATCAAAGACCCCCTGGTGATTCGCAACAAAGATATACGAATGTGACTTCATCAGATTATATCTGCCCTCAACTTTTACAGGGCAGAATGCCAGAAAACAGGTTATTATAGACCACAAACGAGCCGGGTAAAATCCCCAAAAACGGTTCCCAAACAAGAAAGAACCGATGATAGTCGTTAGCGCCGTAAAAATAGTCACTACGATAAAAACCGGCAAAAAAACAAGCCATTGATACAGAAAGAGAACAATTCGAATCATTTGTGGAAGATATTAAATTCTCGGAAGAATATATTTATCCGGTAAAAAAAGAATAAAAAAGCCGCCGCGAAATTCTCACGGCGGCTTTATAATCATTTAATAAACAGAATTAAGACTGTTCGATTTCCGGCGCTATCAATTTGTATCCTTTACCGTGGATATTGATGATTTCAATTTCCGGATCATCTTTCAGGTGTTTACGAAGTTTTGTGATGTAAACGTCCATGCTACGGGCATTGAAATAGTTATCATCCACCCAGATAGCTTTTAAAGCAAAATTACGCTCCAGAATTTCATTTGCATGAGCGCATAACAAGCTCAACAAGTCTGATTCTTTTGTAGTAAGTTTGGTTGATTTTGTTCCAATAGAGAGAATTTGTTTCTGGGTATCGAAAGTAAATTTACCGATACGGTAATTTTGAACTTCTTTTCCTTTTTTACCTTTGATACGACGCAGGATAGCTTCGATACGAAGGATCAACTCTTCCATTGAGAAAGGTTTAGTGATATAATCATCAGCTCCAAGCTTGAAACCCTCAAGAATATCTTCTTTTAAAGTTTTTGCAGTAAGGAAAATAATGGGCACTTCACTGTTGGTAGCTCTGATTTCCTGAGCGAGTGTAAATCCATCTTTTTTAGGCATCATGACATCAAATACACAAATGTCATAGCTACCTTTCATGAAAGCTTTATAACCAGCTTCGCCATCCGGACAAAGTTCTGCGTTATAACCTTTTGCCTGGAGATACTCTCTCAGCAACATACCTAGATTTTCGTCATCTTCGCAAAGAAGGACATGCAATTTTTCTTCCATAGTGGTCAGTTTTTAGTTATTTGTAGTGAAATAATGAATTTAGTTCCAATGTTAACTTCGCTTTCAACACGAATGCTTCCGTTATGATCATCAACAATTTTCTTCACATAAGCCAATCCAAGCCCAAAACCTTTAACATCGTGCAAATTACCGGTATGGACACGGTAAAAACGTTCGAATATTTTTTTCAGATTTTCCTTTTTAATACCGATCCCATTGTCCATGATTGAAATATGTAACTTACCGGCATCATTCCAGGTTGCAACACTTAATTTCAGTGGCTCTTCCGGCCTACTGTATTTTACAGCATTATCCAGAAGATTAAAAACCACATTGGTTATGTGCATTTCATCAGCCATTACCCGACTATGCACAGCCTGTAGTTCACATTCGATAGTCCCGCCGTATTTCTCAACCTTCAATCTGAATTTATCAACGACATCAGCAATCAGGTTATTCATATCAACCTCTTTAAATTTCAACACCACTTTCTGGCGATCAAAGAGCGACATTTGCAGAACTTTCTCAACCTGAAAACTTAAACGTTTTGTTTCATCAGTTATTACACCAGAAATATGTTGAAACATTGTCGGATTTTTGGCCACGGCAGAGTCTTTCAACATTTGCGCTGCCAGTGATATCGTTGACAGTGGCGTTTTGAACTCATGGGTCATATTATTAATAAAATCATTCCGCATCTCAGACAAACGCTTCTGTCTGAATATCACAATAATGGTAAATCCAAACGTTATCAACAGGACGAAAGTAAAAATAAAAGACGGTATCATAAACCTCACAGAGTTAAAGATATAACTACGTTTAGTCGGGAAATAGACTTTCAACAAATTCAAGGTCAACGGGGTATCATTTGGAAACAATATCTGAGTATAAACCTCATCTTCCCGTTGCATTGCAACATCTGCACTCTTATATATTACCCTCTTATTATTATCAATCACCTCATACTCAAAGAGTAAATTCAGCCCATTATTCTGAAATTCAGATTTAAGCATATCTTTGAGGTCCTTTACCTCAATACGCTCAGACAGAGGTTTTGTACCAGATTTGTACAAAATATTCAGAATCACATCATCCAAAAGAGCCTTTTCATACAAATACCGTCCTTTCAGAACCTCCTGCAATTCATTTGAAGTCTTTAGTATCGATTTTACGCCATGCTCTGAAGAAATATAAACTCTGGGAGCACTTTGTTTAGTCGAAGGATTAACACCTGGCTTTGACATGTTTTTCGACTTAGTCATCCGATAATCCTGATTCAGGATTTTCTGATACTGGTCTGTTAGTTCATCAAAATTATATTTATGCTCTGTTTTAGCAGTTGCGATTATATCTTCTTCCAGATAATGTTTTGTCTCTTCATTTTCCAGATTCTTAGAGACTTGATAAAGGCTTCGCATCACAGCTTCGTTAAACTGCTCTTTTCGCATCTTTACCATCTCGTTAATGTAGTCAATCTGAAGAGCGAGGAGCGTAACGAAAGTCAATACCATTACAATGATTAAAAGCCAAATCGTAGATTTTCTCATTTCAGGGTTACATTATAATCATTGATTAGTTCTTAATCAACACAAACACGCCAACCTGTTTAATAATTAAACACATGATTGGTTAATTTGTTTAGGTCATCTTCAAAATCAGGGTCTTTTCCTATTAACATGCAACTGCAAATTTAACAGGTTGGCTGTTAATATCCAAATTTTTATTTGCGTTTTTTTGAAAGGCCACCCACCTGATTACTGTTATTTAACTTTAAGGCTCCTGTATGGGTAATTATCCTTAATACAAAACAAAGAGACTATGTATTAGTTTTGGAGATATTTTTAGTTAACAAGGGAGATTAATGAGAACTACTATAACTTAATCTACATACATTAGTTGCGCCATAATCGCATCAGACATAAAAAGGCCACAATCTGTGATTTTCAGGCACTTACCATCATCAACTAACCACTTTTTATCAATAAAACCACGGGCTTCATCGAGACAATAGCGGTAGAGTTCATTGCCAAATTGAGATTTCAAATCATCAAGATTTAGCCCCCACATGGTACGCAGAGAGGTGATGATAAGGTCATTATATCTGGAGTAAATATTTGATTTTTCAATCTCTGGTAACCAATTTCCAGTCTAAATATTTTCAACATAACTCTTCAGATCGGCTCTGTTTGAAGACCGATTTAGCCCATTAAAGGAATGAGAGGATGCTCCGATACCCAGATAAGGCACACCTTTCCAGTATGAAGAATTGTGCTTAGAAAAATATTTTTCTAAGGCAAAATTGGAAATTTCGTAATGAACAAACTGATGTGCGGATAGTTTTTTCCGCAAAAGGTCGAACATATCCAGGCTTAATTGTTCATCAGCTTCTTTGACTTTTCCTGCCTTTAATTGACTATATAGCTTGGTTCCCTTTTCATAAATCAGATGATAAGCCGAAATATGCTGAACAGGAAGTTTCATTGCCTCATCAAGATTATACGACCAGTCTGATAATGTTTGACCAGGCAATCCATACATCAAATCAATGCTGATATTTGAAAAGCCCAAACGACTACAGCACCACACTGCATCCTTTGCTTGTTGAGCAGAATGACGACGGTTAATCTTTTCAAGTTCACCATCAATAAAACTCTGAATTCCAATACTAATACGATTGAATGGCAACCTGAGTAAGCCTCTGATATAATCCTCACTCAGGTCATCCGGATTGGCTTCGAGAGTAAT
>JAUZOF010000279.1 GCA_030706585.1 Bacteroidota bacterium | reverse complement strand
GTCGATAGTAATACTTTTGATCTAATGATGAAAAAACAGGGTCCAGATAGTTTCCGTTAAAACGAAGTGTGTCGTTTTGAATCGAAAAATGGTAGTAATTAGCAGTTGATGCACCACTGTGTATAGTAACAAAAGAGCTATCATTAAATAAGCTATAAATACCGCTATTGTAAGGAGCTCCATTTCCTCTTCTGCTTTCAAAAGTCATGTCCTTTCTAAATTCAAGGAAACGGTTCGGAATATTGTCTTCATCATCTACCAGATCATGTGCTAATCGCCAGGTTGTCCCAATCAGAGCACTTTTAGGCTTTTCTTTACTTTGCATTTTTGGATTCTTGCCTGAGGTCATCAGGACTACGCCAAATGACAAAACGAATAAAATCGATAACTTTTTCATTGTAACTATCTTTTGAGGTAAATAAATCTGATATGTAACATTACTTTACAATGACGTAAATTCATGACTCCCGGGAATTATTGTTTATCTCCATAGAGGAGTAGTCATAGTGTGTTCGATATAAATAAACATTGTACAATCTGACTGCCTTTTAAATCCTAACAGTTCTCAGTTTTTAACTTAAGACATCAAATCTACTGAAGAATGAACAACATCAGGCGCGTTATTAAATCAATAATATAGAATAATCGGTCAAAAGAATCAAACATCACTTTTTTATACATCTATAATCCGGATTCCAAAGATTACTATCAAAAAAACCTAACAGGTTTTGAAAACCTGTTAGGTTTAGGTCACAGGTTAGAGAACGCTAAATGAGATTTAACCCGAAATTTATCGGAAAGCAACTCCTCATCTTTTATCCGCAAAGCGATATGAAAATGATTTCGCAGCAGGCAATACGCATAGATATCGGCAACCGGGAGTAAGTACTTTTTCATTAGCGCAAGGAAAAAGTCATAGTTTCTTTCCTCTATAAAAATATCTTCCTGATTATTTCCCCGGTTAAATACGTGAAATACAGCTCCAGGTTCAAAAAAATCTTGCATCATAACAGTATTGGTTTGTATGATTAAACCTAACAGGTTTTGAAAACCTGTTAGGTTTTCTGCTGGATTTTCGTTGTACTCTGACGTTCAGATTGAGGTACATAAACTTTGATTCTATGGTGAGGAATATAGACTGTTTTACAAAAGATCGAAGGGGAAACATCAGGTAGAAAGAGATGGAATCTGAGTCGGAAGGTATTTTGAAATATCAGCAGCAGACAGTCCAAAAACTAAACCCTATATTTCACCCTCGTCTGACTGCTGATATTCACAAGAAGAATTTTTTCCCTTTAACCAAATTCCTAAATGCTCCGCAAAGATAAAGAGAACATACGCACGACTAAAACGGGGTTTTGGGGAGAGTCGTGCCAGTTTTGTCGGTTTTTCGTAATCTCAGCACTGACACCATTATTCTTTTGCGGAAATTGAGAATTTTTCCGGATAAAAATTCTACTTTTACGACTTTCCGCAAAAAATAAATGTTGTAATTACGGATTTCCGCAAAAAAAATATGGACACTCAAAAAAGGATTTTCAAAATAATCAAGGAAAAGCTCCCTCCACACATGAAATTGGCCGATGTGATTGCCGAATTGCTGGATATCGGGACAGATTCTGTTTACCGTCGGACCAGGGGAGAAAAGGAACTTACATTGAGCGAACTGAAGAAAATTTGCGCTCACTTCCAGATATCAATGGATGAAATCCTCAACCACAAATCCAACGGCATTACCTTCCGGTATTCGACCCTGGACTTTGTAAATGACCCAAGGCATTATCATCGCTATATCGATCAGTTTGCCAAAAACATCGAGCTCAGCGCCAAAGCCGAAGACAAGGAAATTCTTTTCACGGCAGAAGATATCCCCGTCTTCCACTTTATGCCTTATCCGGAGCTGATCTTCTTCAAGCTGTACGTCTGGCACCAGACCATCTGCAACCAGCCCTGCACGTACGATCAATTTGTGGCTGACCTGGGAGAAAAAGAGGAGCTTTACACCTGCTACAAACGGATTATGAACAGCTACCACCGAATCCCCTCTTCGGAAGTATGGACACACAACACCATTGACCCGATATTGCGCCTGCTGGATTATTACTACGATATGGAATGCTTTGAGGATAAGAAAATGCCGCTCCTGCTGTGTAAGCAATTGTCGGGGATGATTGACACGATCGCAGAATGGACCGACCTGAAGAAGAAAGGGGAGAACAACGATACCGACTTCCACCTTTACCTGAGCCCGGTCAATCCGGAAAACAGCTTCTTCCTCAACAAACGAAACGGTATGACATTGATCACCGTCAAGCTCTTTACCATCAACAGCCTGGCCACAACCGACAAGGCTTTTTGCACCGAAACGGAGACCTGGATACGGAATACCATCTCCAAATCCATGTTCCTCAGCGGAGCATCGGAAAGGGAGCGATTCCGCTTCTTCCAGCAATTGCGTGGCCGCATTAATGCCCTGGCGGAAAAATTTGAGAGTTAAGTGCACACCTATTTCCCGGGAAATACGTTATAGTTATAGTTGCAACTAAAGTCAAACTCCTGCGATATGAAACGAGTACTCCTCCTTCCGCTTCTCCTTCTGCTGCTAATCGGCTGTAGTCCGGTAGTAACCTTCGATCGTCCCCAGCCTGCCGGTGTGGATAGCCTCACCAAAATCCCGAAGAAACTGATCGGGAAATACATTAGCAATGATGGTTCGGCTGTGCTGACTATTGCACCCCAAAGCATGATCATCCGTTACGACTACGAAGTCAGGATGCCCAAAGACAGTGTAGATTGGGACAATATGTCACCCGAAGAGAAAGCAACCTGCCATATCGAGAAAGGTTGGGTCATCGAGCACATCATGGATACCGATACGCTCTTTCATTTTTCAGCCGGAAATGTATTGAAGAAATTCAAAGGGTACTATATTCTGAATTCATTAATGAAGGAAAATGCGTGGTTCGTCCAGAAGATGAAGCTCCAGAAAGGAATGCTGACCATTGGCGAGATATCCACGGAAGCTGAACTGGATGCCCTGGAGAAGGTTAACGAATCCCCAATCGATACCACTAACTATAACATCAGCTTCACCCGGAAGCAGTTTCAGAGTTACATGAAGTCCGGCTTCTCCAAAGTCGATACTTTTAAACGGGTGAAATAGTCCGGATATGAAAATCCCCGCATCATTAGGTTTTGTGATGCGGGGAGTTTTTTTGTGTTTATCATGACTACCCCTAAATCCCCTGAAGGGGACTTTTTGGAAGCGCTAAACATTAACAGAATCACACGAATCAGATCTCCATTAATTGCAGTAACCTTCATAATTGCACTGCTGCGAAAGTCCCCTTCAGATTTAGGGGCGGGACAATACAGAGGACTAACATACAACACAGCCCTAGACACGAGACATATTTCACCCCTCAATCTTCCTGTATATCGTAATTGAAAACCCAATCATTCCGCCAAGCACCAGCAAATAAATCACGGATGATGACAGGTTTGGCAAATTAGCTCCGGCAATAGTACGTCCGAAAGTAGCCAGATATCCAAAAAACTCAGCCAGACCTCCGGTTACCCAGGCAATCAACAGCCCAATCACGCCAAAGAACCAGACAATCCAGTGATAAGCCGGTGACTGATCCTGCGGCAGACGACGCATCACCCGACGGCTGAATCCACGATCGGGTATCTCCTGCTTCGCTGTATCGAAGAAGTATTTGATCTCTTTATCCGAAATTGACTTCATAACCTGTTCCTTTAAAATATTCAGCTAACTTGTCTCGTCCGCGAGCCAGGTGCGACTTCACCGTGCCTGTCGGACAATTCATAACTTTCGAAATCTTTTCCACCGGCAGATCTTCCATGTAAAAGAGTAAAACCGCAGTCCGCTCTTCTGATTTGAGCACTTTCAGCGATTCATAGACATCCATTTTACAATCTGTCTGCAGCCTTTCGGCTTCGGCGTGTGGGCTTACATCTTCATAATCAGCCTCCAGATAAGGCTTGCTGCTGCGAATATAATCATAATAGACGTTGTAGGCAACGCGAAACAGCCAGGTGGAAAACCCGGCTGCTCCCTTAAAGGATTGCAGATGAAGATATACCTTGATAAAGGTCTCCTGTGCCAGATCATCGCTCAGCGGTTCGTCTCCAAATGTCAAATTGAGAAAGAAGCGGCGGATGGGCGACTGATACTTTTGAACCAACTGCTCAAAGGCTTTGTGGCTGTTAAACAAGACCACCTGGGAGACCAGCAACAGGTCATCCGTTTTGCTGATCATTTTCTTCGGACTTCGATGATTTTTCCTCCATCTTATAAGCCAGTAATTTCCCGAGTCCGATCAACAGCGGGATCGCTCCCACAAACGCGACATCATGATCAGCTACAAACCAGAGCATCAGGAACAGACCAATACCGGTTCCAATCAGAGCAAATGCACTTTGCAGCGGAGTCTTTTTGGGCTTTTTCTCTTCGAAGAAAGATTGCGGGATTTCTCGTCCGGCCTCGATAGCCTTTTCCATCAGGCGGTACTTCGCCTTTTTATTGCGATGATTAAATATTAATATGATCAACACAATAAGAAAACCGGTAAGAAATGGCGATACCACAGAAAATAAAGCAACCACATCCCAATGTGTTCCACTTGATGCCTCAACAATCTTTGCCAGACCGGGTTCATGATCACTTACCCGTTGAGCAACGGCCATACTATCCACTGTCAGGGTATCAGCTACTGCAAATGCGCTTGTGCAGATCAGCATCCATGCCGATGCTGCGAGAGAAATTAATTTTTTCATAGTTATAATGCTGTTAAGTTGTTTATCTGACCGTTAGACGCAAAATGGGATGCAGATGGTTGCAATTACAACAAAAAAAAGCGTTAATTTGCTCAAAAAGGAGGATTTGGCACTGGAAATGCTATTTATCACTACGATTTAACACATTGTTAATGCCATATCTGCAAAATCGTGATATTTTTGCAGGACACTAAACAAGTTTCGATATGATTAAGAGAGACGAACTGATCAAAATAGGCCAATTCAATAAACCCCACGGCATTCACGGTGAGCTGTCAATGACATTCACCGATGATGTTTTTGACCGGGTTGATGCGCCTTATTTTGTTTGCGAAATGGAAGGCATCTTCGTGCCGTTTTTTATTGACGAATATCGTTTCAGATCCGAAAACGGAGCGTTGGTAAAGCTGGACCATATTTCTTCTGAAGAGCAAGCCAAAATATTTACCAATAAAGAGGTGTTCTTTCCCAAAAAACTGGTTCCGGAAGATGAGGAGCAAGATACGGGCAGCGACTATTATATCGGATTCACCATTATCGACAAGAATCTGGGAGAGATTGGCAAAATTAAAGAGATTGATGACTCCACCGCGAATGTCCTGTTTGTTGTCAAATATAAACGGCAGGAACTCCTCATCCCTGCGAGTGATGAATATGTTTGTGAAATTGACGACGATGAAAAGGTTATCCTGATGGATATTCCGGAGGGACTGATAGATTTATAAATCCGTTCAAAAGTATTGACAACCGTCTCTTCTTCTCTGGAGAGACGGTTTTTTCACATTAATAACTGCTCTACAATTGGCAACAATAAAGCTGTCAAAAATCCCATCAGGCCAATGGCTAAGCCTCCAAATGCCCCTTCAACAGCACCCAGCTCAAGAGCTTTTGCCGTTCCCACAGCATGGGAAGCAGCGCCCAAAGCAAGTCCACGCGCCATTTTAGTTTTGATTCCGGTGTATTTAAACAATACCGGGCCAATAATACTTCCGAAAATACCCGTTACTACAACAGATACAGCCGTCAGTGCCTGGATTCCGTGGTATTTCTCCGAAAGACTTAATGCAATCGGGGTTGTTACTGATTTGGGAGCCATTGAGTAAATGATCTGCGCATCAATCCCGAATAGTTTTGACATCAGCACGACACTCGCCACGCTGGTTATACTTCCGGCCAGCACCGATACCACTATGGAAATCGTATTTCCTTTAATATACCTGACCTGCTCGTAGAGAACATATCCCAGTGCCACAACCGTCGGTCCTAAAAGAAAATGTATAAACCGGCTACCTTCCCGAAAGGAGTCGTAATCGATTCCG
>JAUZOF010000278.1 GCA_030706585.1 Bacteroidota bacterium | reverse complement strand
TGACTTATCCACTCTGTAAAATCTGTCAAATAGTTTTTCCAAATCTTCCTCTTTCACGCCAATTGCGCTCAATTGCTGAGGAATGTTGATTGAGATTGCCAGATCTTTTACCGCTTTAACGGCAGCTTTAGCAGCTTCTTCAGTGCTGAGACCAGCTACATTAACACCCATTGCAACGGCGATGTCTTTGTATTTATCTATAGCAGCCGGCATGTTGTATTCCATTACGTAAGGCAACAACAATGCGTTAGCCACACCGTGAGGTGTGTCGTAGAATGCACCGAGAGGGTGAGCCATAGAGTGAACGATACCCAAACCAACGTTAGAGAATCCCATACCGGCAACGTACTGTGCAACAGCCATACCGTCGCGTGCTTCGAGGTTAGTAGGTTGTTCAACCGCAGTTTTCAGGTGTTTTGCGATCAGTTCAATAGCTTTCAACTCAAACATATCGCTGATGGTCCATGCACCTTTAGTGATGTAACCTTCGATGGCGTGAGTCAAGGCATCCATACCGGTTGCAGCAGTCAGACCTTTAGGCATAGAGGTCATCAACTCTGCGTCAACGATTGCCAATACAGGGATGTCGTTAGGGTCAACGCATACCATTTTCTTTTTGTTTGCTTCGTCTGTGATTACGTAGTTGATAGTCACCTCAGCAGCAGTACCGGCAGTAGTTGCAACTGCGATAATGGGCACTGAACGTTTTTTAGTGTCAGCTACGCCTTCCAAAGAAACTACATCGGCAAACTCAGGGTTGTTGATGATGATACCGATGGCTTTAGAAGTATCGATAGATGAACCACCACCGATCGCGATCATAAAGTCAGCACCGCTTTTTTCGTAAGCAGCCACACCTTCTTTTACGTTGGTAACGGTTGGGTTTGGTTTGATTTCATCGTAGATTTCGTATGGAATATTAGCTTCTACCAATACTTCGATTACTTTCTGAGCGATACCGAATTTCATCAGGTCTTTGTCAGTAACGATCAACGCTTTTTTGAAGCCTCTGCGAGCCACTTCAGTAGGGATTACTGTTCTCGCACCGGGGCCGAAGTAAGAAACTTCGTTCAGGATAATTCTTGAGATTGCCATAATTGAGTTTAAAGATAAATTGGTTTTATGTATCTGATCCTTTAATTTTCAGGTTGGCAAAATTAGAGAAATATTTCCTTAATAAGGAGCTTGTTTAGACCGCGATTGGAAGAAACATCAAAACTGAAATTCGATTGTCATAATGCAAAGCAGGGGGTAGGGTAGCAGCACCGGTTCTATATATGGAATGAGAGTAACCATGTTATAGGAAAGATACAATGAGGAAAATTATTCCACTAAAACACGAATAAAAAGAGGTAGCCATGTATTTGACAGACTACCTCTTGTATTAATTATTGTGGGATCGTGACGATTTTATAGAAATCCGGATTACCGGCATGTATTATTAGAAATGAGGAATCTTATTTTCTATTTAGCAATGCTATTACACAATTCAGCCATCTCTTCATCACTAATCAGGATCTGGCTTAAAATATCAGACAGGTCATCCGCCGTTATTTTGGTAAAATCCTTTTCAAGTGGAGTGATAAAGACTCCACCCAGGTCAACAGCTGCCGGACTTAACAGGATATTGGAATCTCCCTCGGCAAAGAACTGTGAGGGGCGGTGCAATTTCCTGGGGAAAAGCGTCAGGACAAACTTATCTTGCCATTTCCAGCCCAGAAGATTCATCATTGGTTCAGCCTCTTCTGGTGATTTCTCCGATAGATAGTTATAAGCTTTTTCAAAAGCATCTTCAATGGATCGGATATTATCAGATACAAAAGCTATACCGTTTGCTCCGAATGGCTTGATATGGTAGATGTCGGTTTGCTCTTTTTTGAAAACAGCTTCGCTTTCGTTGAGGATAGATTCAAATTCGGTTTCCAGTGGAATAAAGCCTTTGTTTCCTGCCTGAAAGTGGAAATGGTCAGGGGCTGAAGCCCCGCATTTGGGTCCGTTGTAGAAGATGACAAATTCGCTCAACAAATCCGCCAATGCGAGGAAGTCTCCGACTTTGCCTGAAATCCGCTGATCCGTATGAGTCAGGTGAGGAACGGTGAAGTGTTCCGGGAAAATAGGGAATGGATTAACCAGTACCATATAATCACTTCCAAATGAAAGCCCCTTTTGTTCGATTGGTAGATGAGCTTCACAGAGAAAGCATTTACGTTCGCTGATTGACTTTGCATCCACTTTTGCCGCTGAAGACTGGATACGTGCCGGGTTGAATTGCACGCGAACGGCTGTACCATCAATGGTAAACGACTTTTCCTGCACGGTATCCAGACTGCCGTAAAATTTGGCCGCCAGTGGAAAGTGGATTCGCTGCTGGGCTAGCAATGCCCGTGCATTAGCAGAGAAGCCGCTTCCCTCAAGGAACGGCTTCAATTCATTATCTGTGAGAATACGATTCATACAGTGTTAGTTCTGTTGTTGGTTCAAACGTTTACGGGCAGCCATCTCGATGGTGCGGATTTTGTCCTTGTAAAGGTTGTTGGCATTGAGTTTTTGCACATCCAGTGCTGCATCGGAGTTGCCTTCCCAACGGCGGCAGAGATAAAGCACATCGTAAATACGTCCGATTTGATATTCGCGGGAAAAATTCAAGCCAAGTGCGTAGTCTTCCCCATAACTGGTATTCGGAACCTTGATTTCGCGGAGCATAGGAGTGTAGAATGCACGTGGGGCACCCAATCCGTTGATGCGTAAAGCATTGTTGCGACCGTTTTCAGGAGTCCACTCGCGGTGGTCGATGATGCCGGGAGGAATTTCTTCCAGTGCGAAATTGGTCATGCGGTATGTGCCGACCACCATCGCACAGTTTTGGTCGTAGAAAGCATCCACAATGGTCTGCAACGTTTGCGGAGAACTGTAAATATCATCGCTATCCAACTGAACGGCAAATTTTCCGCATTGAGGGTGATGTACTCCTTCGTTCCAGCAGCCGCCAATTCCCAGGTTTAATCTTTCTGGAATGATATGAATCAGTCGGTGGTCCATTTTAAACTCCTCAATCGCATCGCTGGTGCCGTCTGTCGAATGGTTGTCGATAATAATAACGTTGAAGGGGAAATTTGTTTTCTGGGATAGAGCCGATTTAACCGCATCCTTAATGGTATTGACGCGGTTACGTACCGGAATGATTACTGATGCCTCAAATTCAAATTCCTGTTGGTTGAATGAGACGGGTTTGAATTCCGGTTTCAACCATACCCCCGTCTTTTTAAGGTGGTCAGTGCAGGCGTCTTCCATTTCGATTTGTACCGCGCGGTTTCTGGGGTCAACGTAGTCAAACTGTTTTTCACCTGACACGCGTTCGTCCAGCTCGACTTCTGTGTAGAGATATTAATTTAAATGCACCAACGGCCATTTCTGTGAAATCTTCAGGCGTAGATTGTAAAGTCCGGCATGTTTGTATGAAGTTTCCGTTTCCGTCACAGCCTGACGGATTGCTTCTGTTTTATATAATATCAACGAGCCGAAATTAAAATCGTCACGTACACTTCCTTCCTGGCAGTCAATCAAAGGAACCGGATGTACGCGGCCTAATTTGACTTCGTTGTAATCCGAGTATAACAGTCCGGCGCCACTCTCTTCTGCAATTTTGACCATTCGCTCCAATGCAAAATAGCCGAGTCCAAGAATGGAAGTTTTTGAGTAGATTAGGATATATTCAGCTTTGGATTTGGCTTCTATTTTAGCGACTGTATCACTGCTTTGGAGGCTATCAATTACAATTGTTTCATAGCCGGGCAGAGTAAATTCTGCATTTGTAGAAAGTAGGAAAATATTATTTACGACACCCGAATCGCGTAAATAATCCAATGTTTTAAGTGTCTGGGCAGCTTCGCCCAACGGTATAAAGCAATCTATTTTGTTCATAATCAATCCTGTTTTGTAGAAAGGTTAACTGCTTATTTAATCTTACGTTTGTTTAGTTCGTCACGGTAAAGTTGAGCATTCTTATGATGCTCCTCCATGGTGCGGGCAAAGGCATGTCGGCCTGAAAAATCCGATTTGGCACACATGTAGAGGTATTCGTGTTTCTGATAATGCAACACTGCGTCAATCCCCAATTTAGAAGGTACACGGATAGGTCCCGGAGGCAATCCTATATTCTTGTAGGTATTGTATGGTGAATTGACTTTCAGGTGTTCGAATAAAATACGCTTCAAAGAAAAATCATTTACGGCAAACTTAACGGTCGGGTCAGCTTGCAGTGGCATACCGATGCGGTACCGGTTCAGATAAAGTCCTGCAATAGCCGGTCTTTCTTCCTTATTGTTGCTCTCTTCTTCAACGATAGAGGCCAGTGTTGAAATTTCCACCGGGGTAAGTCCTACTTCTTTTGCTTCCGCTTTGCGTTTGGAAGTCCAGAAATCATCGTACTCCGATTTCATCCGTTTCATAAACTTGCTGAGCGAAATGTCCCAGTACATTTCATAGGTATCCGGAATGAACATTGCTGGGATAGTTTCGATATTGAATCCATATTTAGCGCAAGTGTCCGGATTATTAAATTCATTGATAATGGTAATTGAGTCAACCATTAACTGTTGGGCAAAACGACCGGCCAGTTGCTCCTTGGTGCGTATATTATTAAAGGTAAGTCTGACCGGAGTCTGGCGGCCTTTACGCATGTTGTTGAAGAGCGTCCAAACTGAAATTCCCTTTTTTGCTTCATAATGTCCTACCTTTACATGCTCTTTATAATTGAAAATACCATTCAAAAGAGAGAAGAAAGTCATCGAAGGGGTGCTTGCATGAGCCTTAAGTTGGCTTTCAACCTCCGTATATTGGGTGTTGGGACGAATATTTACAGAAAATTTTTCACTGGAAAAGCTTTTGATAATGATAAAATAGAAGAGCATCAAACCTACAAAAGCAGCTGCGGCAAGCAGGCTAAGAGTCAGGTGCTTACCACCGAATTTTGTTTTCATAATTTACGTTTTGGCTAATGATATATATGTACAAATGCGAATAGACGGCCAAAAGTACGAAATAATTTCTAATTAAAATCTCTCCAAAACGCTTGGCAGATTCAAACTTCCGACATATCTTTGCAAACGCAATCGAGAAGCAATCCTTTGCAGAAAGGAAGTGTGGGTGAGTGGCTGAAACCACCAGTTTGCTAAACTGACGTACGGGTAACCGTACCGGGGGTTCGAATCCCCCCGCTTCCGCTCAAAATCTAATGACTTCGAGAAATGTACCATAAAACCCGTTGAAAGTTCTTTCTTCGGGTTTTTTTATTTCTGTTTGTTTCCTGAAATAAATTTTCAAAGATACTTGCGGGGTTCAAAGTTCTGTCTTATATTTGCACTCGCAATTGAGACGCATCCCTTTGCAGAAAGGAAGTGTGGGTGAGTGGCTGAAACCACCAGTTTGCTAAACTGACGTACGGGTAACCGTACCGGGGGTTCGAATCCCCCCGCTTCCGCTTCAGATTAATTGCTAAAGAAAGCCGCCTGATATTTTTATGTCAGGCGGCTTTTCTGTTTGTATTGCTTTTGCTTAATTGATTACCACTTTTTGGCTATTGTTTAAAGACCTGATTAAATAGATTCCTGCCGGTAGCGGTATTCGAATTGTCTTAGTTGGGGCGAATTGCGCTACGATTGTTCCGTTGGTATTGTATATTGTAATCTTTTCGTATTGTGTCGGGTTGAAGATTGTTACAGCACCTTTGGATAAGATAAAGGTTGTTTGTCTGACTTTAGCTGCTGTTGCTTCTGAGGTGGAATTGACGGCCACCGTTACTTCGTTTGATTCTTCGCTTGTGTAGATGTTGTTTGTTGCCTGGATTGTGTAAGAATAGACTCCGGATGTCGGGATACTGACTTTGTAGCAGGTTTCTCCCGGGGCTACAGAAAATGGCGAGCCTTCAATCGCTTCAAGTTTGCAGATTTTTACATCGTCGATAAAGAAACGGTTCGATGTGGCTTTGGGTGCTGAAAACCTGATAGTGTCAACACCTGTACCGACTCCGGGGATGGTGAATTCTTTGAGTTCTGCGGCGGACGAAATATTGTTGTCCAGTGTGATTATTTTCAGCACTGTTCCGTTTAATGAGATGTCGATTGTTTT
>JAUZOF010000277.1 GCA_030706585.1 Bacteroidota bacterium | reverse complement strand
GCCAAGAATTCGTTAGATGATAAAGTGGAAGGACTGGAACTGGGTGCCGATGACTATATCGCAAAGCCATTTCACCTAACGGAGCTGAATGCCCGCATTAAATCGGTACTTCGCCGTGTAAAATTTGATGGAAAAATTGAACTGAAAATTGGGCAACTGAGGGTTATGCCCGAAGCCAGGCAGCTTTTTGTGGGAGACGAACAGGTGCTGGTAACCAAGAAAGAGTTCGATTTACTAACCTTCTTTATTGCGAATCCCAACCGGGTGTTGACCAAAGAATCCATAGCGGAACACCTGTGGGGTGATTTCGCCGATTCTGCCGACTCGTTTGATTTTGTCTACTCCCAAATAAAGAATCTACGCCGTAAACTGCATGAAAAAACAGGCGTGGATTATTTTCAGAATGTTTATGGAACCGGTTATGCGTTTCATCCTGAAAATTAGTAAGAAATGAAACTTCAACAAAAAATAAATAAACGGTTTTTGCTTTTGTTGCTATTGGTTTTTATAGCAGCCGGAGGTG
Source organism: Bacteroidota bacterium (assembly GCA_030706585.1). Lineage (GTDB taxonomy): Bacteria > Bacteroidota > Bacteroidia > Bacteroidales > UBA7332 > CAXXIC01. The sequence continues at coordinate 5,661 of JAUZOF010000277.1, read as the reverse complement.
CGTTGTATTTTGTGTTGAGTGTGGTCATTGATGAAAATATTGATGAAATTTTATCACACAGGGCTCATACAGTGAAACGGGCACTGCATCAACATCCGTTTCCTGTCAACGTGTGGTCGTTGGATCAGTCTGTTGAAGTTCAGTTATGGCAAAGGGGAAATATCCCGACGCAGTTTTCCGATACTATGATTAATACAGGCAAAGATCATGAATCTGTTACATTGCGTAAAATGGTATTGGGAGAAACTGTCAATGGTCAAGCGTATAAAATTACGTTGTTGTTGTCGCGACTGGAGTCCGAGGATTTTGCAGGGGTTGTGTTTTGGTTTATGCTGGGTATTTTTGCCCTGATTATTTTGTTGCTCTTCTTGCTTAATCGCCGCCTGTCAGCTTCCATCTGGTATCCTTTCTTTACAACATTAGAAAAGATGAAAGATTTTTCAATAAACGGTCGTGATCAAGATAAAACAATACCTTGTCTGTATGAGGAACAACAAACAACCGGGATTGATGAATTCGATCAGTTGAATCTGGTGCTTAGTCAAATGACACGAAAGATACAGGACGATTTTACCAATTTGAAAGAATTTACGGAGAATGCTTCGCACGAAACGCAAACACCACTGGCTATTGTGAAATCGAAGCTGGAAACGGTCTTGCAGGATAAAGCACTGACATCGGAACAACACTGGCAAATAAAAATAGCGTATGAAGCGGCTATTCGTTTGTCAAAGCTCAACGAAGCATTGCTGCTGCTCTCTAAAATAGAAAATAGCCAGTTTCTTGAACTTGCAGAACTGGATCTTTCAGAACTGGTCGTGCAACGTCTGGAATTTATTGAAGAATTTGTGGCGTTTAAGCACATCGAAGTAACCTGTAATCTTCAGGCTCCTTTTATTGTCAAAATGAACCCGTATCTGGCTGAAATTCTCGTCAATAATTTATTGGGCAATGCAATCAGACACAACCTTGAAGGTGGTAAAATTCTGATCGCTTCAACTCCCGGGCAACTCGTCATTTCCAACACAGGGAAACCTCTGGAAGTAGCTCCTGAAAAGCTTTTTCAGCGCTTTGTAAAACATAATTCAGGCAACGAATCGACAGGTCTTGGTTTGGCAATCGTTTCTGAAATATGTTTGAAGTCAGGACTTAAACTTGAATACAACTATGATAGTAACTTTCACTACATTATATTGTTATTCAACGTGTAACTAAACCATATTTTTCACTTTCTAAAACCTCAAATTATGCAGATGCTCTATTTAATGACCAGTTTAATGCTGATGTTTATCGGCTGTGTTTCGGTAGATGCTCAATCGCACTACAAGGTAGCGAATAAGTTTCACCTGGAAGGAGACGGCGGATGGGACTATATCACTGTAGATGAGGTTAACGCCAAAGTCTTCGTATCACACGCTATGGTGGCACAGGCTATTGACGCAAAAACAGGGAAGCTGGTCGGTACGATTCCCGACACAAAAGGTATTCACGGCATTGCAATTGCGGCAGATTTGAATAAAGGCTTTACTAGCAATGGACGCGATTCTTCGGTGACCGTGTTTAATCTCAAAACTTTGGCAGTAATTGAGAAGGTGAAGGTTACAGGTAAAAATCCTGATGCCATCCTCTATGATCCTTTTACGCAGAAGCTATTTACGTTTAATGGTGGAAGTTCCAATTCAACCGTTGTGGATGCAAAGAGCAATAAAGTGATAGCAACTATAGCCCTCGATGGCAAACCTGAATTTTCGGTTACTGACGGCAGAGGGCATGTGTTTGTAAATATCGAAGATAAAAATAGCATTAATGTAATCAATTCAACCACTTTGAAAGTGGAAAAACATTGGCCGATTGCTCCGGGTGAAGAACCCAGCGGTCTGGCATTAGACAGTAAAAATCATCGTCTGTTCAGCGTGTGCAGCAATAAAAAAATGATTGTAACCAATGCCGAAACAGGCAAGGTGGTGGCCACGTTGCCTATTGGTGACCGATGCGATGGCGTTGCGTTTGATCCGACATATAACCGTGCTTACAGTTCAAACGGAGAAGGCACAATTACTGTAGTTCAGGAAGTGGATGCCAACACCTTTAAGGTGCTCGAAACCATTCAAACACAACCCGGTGCCAGAACGATCGCGGTTGATAAAATAACTCATCATTTATATTTGCCTACTGCTGAATATGAAGCTTCTTCTTCCACCGTTAATCGCCGTCCGTCCATCAAGCCTAATTCCTTTATGGTGTTGGATATTGAAACAATAAAATAGAAATATTTTTTTGATTTGCTTAAGGCTTATGGTTTACACAACTTCCTATTTGTGAACGATAAGCCTTTTTTTGTTGCAATATCCCCTGATTGATAAAAAAGTGAAGCTCTGAATTCCCAAATTGCTACAAAGTCGTTTTGTTCCTTTGTATAAAAAATGAAATTCGCACGTTAATTTTTTATACATGAAAAAAATCATTGCATCAGGTTTCTTAAGCTTAATAACAGTCTTTTTTTTAGTTGCACAAAATCAGACAATTGGTAGCCTAAAGGGTGTGGTCGTAGACAAATCAACAGAGAATCCACTTGAATTTGTGAATGTTGTGATTAAAAACAAAAAAACGGATGCCTATGTGCTGGGAGCTGTGACCGATAAAAACGGAGTGTTCCTGTTTCAGGGTTTACCTTATGGTACGTATAAAATCAGTTACAGTTTTATTGGTTTTGATAAGACTGAAGTGTCGGATATTATTTTAGATTCGAAGCACAGCAAAGTAAATATAGGGAAATTATATCTCACGGAAACGAGCAAAGCGTTGGGGGAAGTGGAAATTATAGGTCAAAAATCAACTTTTGTCAATTCAATAGACCGTAAAACATTCAATGTAGGGCAGGATTTGATGAGCAAAACCGGTTCTGTGAGCGATCTGTTGCAAAATGTTCCTTCGGTTCAAGTGGATATTGATGGCAATGTAGCTTTGAGAGGTTCCGATAATGTCACTATTCTGATTGACGGCAAGCCTTCCGCACTGATGGGAGCTAACCGGGCTGCCGTATTGCAGCAAATGCCAGCCAATAGCATTGAAAAAATCGAGGTGATAACCAATCCGTCGGCAAAATATAAACCCGATGGTACTTCAGGTATTATCAATATAGTGTTGAAAAAAGATAAAGGGCTGGGGTTGAACGGTGCGGTTTCTGCCAATGTAGGGAATAACCGCCGTTATAATGGAAATGTGGTTGTTAACTATAACCCAGGAAAACTGAATGTATTCGGTAGCTACAGTATCCGTCAGGATGATCGTTTGCGCTTTACCGACGATTACCGTAAACGGAGTAAGCTGAATGGCGATTCGGTAAATTACTTTCTGCTGAACTCTCAGGATTATGCTCGGCCACTGTCGCAGATAATACGCGCCGGCTTTGACTATAGGCTAAACAGTCACAATAAAGTAGGAGTATCGGGCAGCTATAACTATCGCATTCAAACGCGCCACTCTACTGACGTGGATACCTATCGCAATGCTGATTTGTCGATAAGTAAACATTATGATCGTTTGCGCTACGATCCTGAATACGAAAAAGACAAGGAACTGACCGCCTACTGGCAACATACCTTTGCAAAGGAAGGGCACGAACTTAATCTTGATTATACTACGTCTCAGTCAAGAGAACAGGAAGACAATCATTACTCCAATATTTATCATGTTCCGGCGCAATCTTCCACCTTCGACAATACGCTTATTAAGCAAGGCGGCGATCAGTCGCAGCTTTCATTGGCCTATACAAACCCGTTGACGGAGAATAGCAAGTTTGAGTCGGGCTATATCTATGAAACGAATAAAGCCGATATGGATTTCTATGGGGAATCGCTGAATCAGCAGCAGAACCTATGGCAGAAAGACGTTACGAAGTCGAACCATTTTGTCTATACCGAAAAAATTCATGTGCTGTATGCCACGTACGAACACTCGCTGGGAAAATTTGGCTTTCTTGCCGGTGTGAGAGCCGAACAGGCATATATAAAGTCGAATCAGATTACTACCGACACGATTATCAATAATGATTATTTCCGGTTGTATCCTACTTTGCACTTGTCCTATAATCTGACGGACGAACATCAATTGCAGCTAAACTATAGCCACCGTATCCGTCGGCCAGAAGGTGACGATATGAACCCGTTTCCCGAATATCAGGATCCGTATAACCTGAGGATAGGTAACCCTCATTTGAAACCGGCCGACATTCATTCCATCGAGCTCGGTTATCAGTTCAAAAAGAACAGAACCACCTTTTTGTCGACACTCTATTATCGCTATACCTACAACAGCATGTCCGAAATTACACGCTATATGAACGATACAGTGAAGCTTACCACCAAGGAAAATCTTTCGCGGAACCGTTCGGCAGGGCTGGAGCTGATTGTATCGACAAGCATCGGGAATTTTGCCAACATCAACTTAAGCACCAACACGTTTTACAACACCATCGATGCTTCGAACTTGGGATATAGCCAGAATAAATCCATCATTGCCTGGAGCGCCAACCTGAGCAGCGGCTTCAACCTGACCAAGAGCACCGTATTGCAACTGACATCCAACTACACCGCCGAAAGGCTGACTCCACAAGGAAGGCAATTGCCGTCGTTTGTGATGAATGCCGGTTTCAAACAGGAGATTTTTCAAAAGAAAGGAGCGTTGATCCTTACGGTCTCCGATGTGTTCAATTCTTTGCGGAACAATACAGTGATTGATATGCCCGGCATGTATGAGAAAATCAGTCGCAAACGGAGTGCCCGCATGATTTATGCCGGATTCACCTATTCGTTTGGCAACCCGAAGAAGAAATCGAAAGATATGCCCATGAAATTTGATGATCAGCTTTAAATTCCAAAATTGCCACAAAGTTGGGATGCTACCTTTGTCGAAACTTTAATTTTATCGAGTATGCAAAAATTGATGTTTATTGTTATGTTGTCTGTGTTTGGATTGTGTGTGTATGCGCAAAAAACAGGCAAAGAGAGTAAAAAACAGGCGAATGTGCCTGAAGTGGTCAAAAAGGAGTTTGCGAAAGCATTTCCTAAAGCGGTAAAGGTTAAATGGGGTGTTGAAAAACCGGGTGAATATGAAGCTGAATTTGTGGAGGGAAAAACAGAAACTTCTGCCCTATATGATGCCGGTGGGAAGTGGCTGGCTACGGAAACGGCAATTGCTCAGGCACAACTCCCGCAAGCAGTGAAAATGTCGTTGACAAAGGAGTTTGCCGCTTTTAAAATCGCCGAAGTGGAGCTAGTTAAAACTGCGTCAGGGATCACCTACGAAATGGTGGCTAAGAAAGGAAAAATGGAGTATGAACTGGTGTTTGATGCCAGTGGAAAGCTTCTAAGAAAAAACACTTGAAAATGAGGAAGTAGATTGAGGTTGATTAGGCCTGCATGTGAGAGCCAGAAACTCTTAACATGCAGGTTTTTTAGTTGGACTCTGCTATCAGTTGATAACACTGCCCGGTCGGCGTCTGGTGTCTGATCCTTTTAATATGATTATTGTTATATTTTTTGGAAACACTCGATTTTCTTTCGAATTAGGTCTTATTTTTGCAGTTGTAATTAAACTATACGAGACGATAGAAAGTCAAACAATAAAATTGTAGCATTGTCACTTTTAGTATATTAAACT
>JAUZOF010000276.1 GCA_030706585.1 Bacteroidota bacterium | reverse complement strand
AGGGACTGGGCGACGTGTTCAGCGTGCGCATCGCGGGAAATATCATCAACGAAGACATTCTCGGCAGTCTCGAATACGCCTGCAAAGTGGCAGGCAGTAAGCTGATTCTGGTATTGGGGCACAGCAAATGCGGGGCAACCATCGGCGCCTGCTCTGGCGTAAAAATCGGGAACCTCACCCAGCTGCTCAATAAGTTCCAACCCTCTATAGACACAGTGAAGCTACAATATCCCGATGCGGTCATGACCGATCCGGGCTTTGTAGATGCAGTCTCACACCGGAATGTACTGAACAGCATCAATGAAATAATGACTAAAAGCCAGCATCTCAAAGAGATGGTGGATAATGGCGAAATCGGCATTGTCGGTGCCTTCTATAACCTCGATACGGGCGAAGTGGAGTTTATGGATGAACATATCAAGCAGGGGTAAACGGCTTTACGTTCTATCCTGCAAAAATATTTGATTTAAAAAATCATTGCCCGATACGCTTTAAGTGGAAGGCAATGATTTTTTCTTTTGAAGAAACAGTTTTGCATTATGCTGCGTTTCTGACCTGGACTCAAAACGATTAAGCTCTCCCAAAGAACCATTCGGACGGATAACATTTATCGTAGAGCGATTAAGTGACGTGACTAAATGGCTCTATTGCCATCTCTCTTCCGTACCTTTTTTCGCTTCTTCTCTTTCGGTTGAGCCGGTTTGCGCGTTCTGAAGGTATATTTACGCGGCCCGCCGTGATCCACAAAATTGTCGATCCGCTCCATCAAAATCGTCCGCTCTTCATTACTCTCCGTTTCATTATCAATATAGAGGTGCAGATGATACTTGCAAATGGCTTCAATCAGTGGTGCGCGCAAACTCGATGCCGTGGGGATATTCTTTAGTGCCAACTTGTCACTCCCCCGTAATTCAATACTTTCAATGAACACATCCAGACTCTCTTGTAGTTGGCCAATCATCTCATCGGGGAGGGTCAGAGCGACCTGTTGGCCTAAATCATCCCGCTTAAGCACTGATAAGATATGGGTAATACTATTCCGTTTATCGGGTTGCTTTTGGCGTTCGAAAGAGCTGGCCGTTACCTTCAGTTGCTTCCGGATTAACTTTGCGGCATTGGCTGTCTGCGGGTCAAGACAGCTCGCCTTCGCCAACAGATGTTGATAAAAAGCGCGAAAGGTTCTCTTCAAAATCTGTTCTGAAGCCATGACCTGATCGTCATACTTACTCCGGGTCGTTTTCTTGTGACCTCCTGAATATACTTCCACCATGCCTTGCATTTGAAGGAATAACGGATGATTGACCTCCTGCTCCAATCGAGAAGAGAGCACCTCCTTGCAAATTTGCATGGCCACGCCCTGAAGGCTAAGGTTATCAAGTTTCTTTAGTTTAGTTTTATCCATTTCGAACTATAAATTAATTGTACGATGATACATCCGCCGGAAAAGAAGAGCTTCCAACCCGAGCCAAATACCCACTTTACTTTCAGCGGAATACAGCGATATCAAACAGAGCCTCTACTTACGTCGGGGGAAAGGATCCAACGTTACATTTAACCCTTTCCGGCATGTTGGATAAGTGTAAATGCATTGCAGACACCCATCTTTGGAGGTCGGGAAAGATCAACAATCACCATTCAACTCCACATTGAAACGCGGAAGGCCCTCAAAATTACTACGACCTGTCACTTTCGGTTGAAGTAAACATTTTAATGTATGCAGGAATGTCTCTTCCCGGCTGACATTTCATTTCGGAACTGCTTTTTGTACCATTTCAGATGAAGAATAATATTTCGCTCCCCTTTTGAGCCCCTCTTTCTACAAAAGAAAGCATTTCGAAGCATTATTTAGTCTCAATCTGCCCTAAAGATGATATTTCGGCAGCGCAATCTATCCTTCTTTAGGAATAAAAAAGGGATTAGAAAGACCACAATCGGCCTTTCTGTAAATGTAACGAATAATTGAGAATTTACAATGAAGAATTTTGAAAAGAGATAGATATTTGGATAATTGCAATTAGTAATTACCAATATAAAGAATAGGATTGTATTTTTACAATTGACATTATCCAAATAGAGAATATAGACAACAAAACCGATATTAGCCTTTCCCAAACCCAGAATATCCCTCCGAACGGCCGCACACCAATACACAGTACATCAACAGGATACAGTTACAAATATAGTTATTATCCTGATAAATAAGGATCGACTTTAGAAGAAAATATGAACACACGAATTTAGACGGATGACCACGGATTTCTTTCTCTTATTCGTAAGAATCCGTGTTGCGCAGCATCAGTGTCATCTGTGTGCAAATAAATCTTTCCATAAAAGCATCTCCATATAACACCCTATCTTTGGGGTTTGTCTATATTTGCATTTCAATCAAAACATGGAATTATTTGTGGATAAGTAAATAATTAAGCTATGACTTTATATATCCAAACTCATTCCCATTACCCTTCTTCCCCGATACATTAGTGGAATGACAGTAACGGACGTACTGCACGCCTGATAGAGATGTGTTTTTTAGCCCAAAAGTTGGGAGAAAAGAGCTGGTTTATCCGGAGTGAGCAATATTACTACGAGCATCACAATACCTGTTATCAGAACATCCGGGCATTGGACATTGAGTATGATCAACTGGATTACCTGACGGCTTTACCTTTTTTATTGATGTTGTCAGAGTCAATTATGGCACACAGATGACACGGAATAAATGTATTTAAATCACACACAAACTATGAAAAGAATCATCTTATTACTTACATTATTCATCCCAACAACCCTGATCTTCGCCGATGATGCCAACTTAGGTTCGCAGGGTGGAAACGTCTTCCCCGTTATGAGAAACAAGTATATCAGAATGGCTAAGGAAGATGTCAAAGTAAAAATGCTAAAGGATAGTTGTATCGTTACCTGTCTGTTTTGGTTTAAAAATTACAGCAACCAAAAACAATTCGTATTTATGGGTTTTCCAGATTATTTTGAAAACATCGGAGAAGCGTCGGAAAGACTTCGAAATTTTACATGTCAAATTAATAATAAAAAGACCGAGGTACGACCATTGTCACAAAAAATTACTGAAGAGTCAGATACAACTGAGGTCAATTATGAAAGATGGTACTGTTGGGATGCCAATTTCAAACCGAATGAAACATTGTTAATCAGGAATACTTATGCTGCCAATTGGGGTGGTGTTAATGACGGAAAACTATTAATCAGCTACCTGATTGGAACCGGAAGAACCTGGCATGAAACGATCGGTGACGGTAAAATTACATTCGATTTTTCGGATCTGGTTTCAAGAAACTTTGTAGATACTACAGGCTATGGAGATAGGAGTCTGAGTCCGGGAATGACTCGTCAGATTTATAATGACAGTATTGTTTATTCCTTTAAAAACTACTATCCCGATTGGGGCGAGCAATACAGTGTTTCACTGCTCCCTTTTTGGGAATGTCACGCTTATAATGATTCTGTTTCAATGAACCCGTATAGAGACGGAAGAGGCGAGTTTTCTTTTGAATACAAATATACCAAACCGACATTACGTCTAATGCGTAATGAAGTCTATGCCCGTCATGGGTATATCTTTAAAGATGAAGCCCTGAATACTTACTTCCGAAAATTCAAATGGTATAAGCCTAATCCTAAATTCGAGATGAATCAGCTAAACAAGTTTGAATTATACTTTATTGATTATATCAAGGGGCTGGAGGAGAAGAAATAATCTGTAAAAGAAAATATCAATTTACTATGCATCGATATTTAATTATTATCGGAATATTTGTTTCATTACAACTTTCCGGGCAAGAAAGCAAGACCAAAAACTTTTTATCAGAAATCAGCAATTATGATTTCTCTCAATTATGGACATCAAACAAGATTCTGGTTGAAAACGAAACTAAAGCAGAAAGAGATGAACCGCTAGGATACATTGGTGATAATTATCAGCGATTCTATATCCATTTTATCTCTGCAAATCAAAATCCCGGGAACAAACAGGAATATCTTATTTACGGAAAGACCTTGGTGAAAGACAATATTTGCTCTTTTCAGGGAAAACTCTTTATCAAAGAAGCTCGCACATATCTCATCGGTGATTTACCTCCTTTAAAGCAAGGATATGTAAAAGGGTGGTATGAATTTTATGAAGATCAAAAACAAAAAGGCTCAGGAAAACTGTCTGGAAGTTTCACCACATACTTCTATATTGATTCTAAAGGAAAGATACAATATGATGCTCTTAATATGAATGCTGATGGTTATAATAACAATCAGTTTGAAGGGATTTGGACAAGCTATAAAACAAATGAAACAAAAAAATGCAATTGGGGGGATTATCGTATACCGGATAGTAAACAACTTGATTGTGGAGCGGCAGAATTTTCTGTTTCAGACCGATATGTAGCAAATGGATGGCTTAGTTATATGCTTGCGACAAGCGCTAGTCCTGATCGGGCAGATCCCAAAGGGTATGCTAGAAAAGAAGAACATAGAAAATGGTGGCTTGAAAAAAGAAAGTAAACAGTGAGTCTTACGATAGATTTCAAGCAAACTCAATTTTCGTATGGTAAAATAAATCCATGAAATTCCTTGTTACTTGCATCCGTGTCATCCGTGTGCCATGAATTTTCATCCATGTGCATATTATTTCTATCTTTGCCCCGCAAAAATCACTCAACATGTTCAAACAGACACAATTCAATAAAAGAAAGCAACTCCGGTTCCGACGCTGGTCGAGAAAGGGGTATGCCATCTTTGTGTCCCGTCATTATGAGGTGATTATGTCGGAATGTACGGCCTCCGTGTCATCCGGATTCCTACCGAAAACCAAATCAATCAAAAAACAAATGCTATCAGTTTCTCAACTCGAAGAGAAAGTGCTAAGCGGCGAACGACTGACCGAAGAGGAAGCTCTTTGGCTGGCTCTGCATGCCGAAAAGGAAGCACTTTACGCGGCGGCCAACCGCATCCGCGAACATTTCTGCGGAAATAAAATGGATCTTTGCACCATCCTTAACGCCAAATCAGGCAAATGCTCCGAAGACTGCAAATGGTGCTCGCAGTCGGCTCACCACAAGACCAATATTCAGGTTTACGACCTGGTCAACCCGCAAGAGGCTTTCCAACAAGCCAAACACAACGAAGCGGCAGGCGCCCACAAATTCTCCCTCGTCACCAGCGGCCGCGCCATCTCCCATCATCATCTCGACAAACTTTGCAAGATATATTCTGATCTGAAGAAAGAGACTCCGAAGCTCGAACTCTGTGCTTCTATGGGGTTGCTCGATCGCGAGAAAATGCAAAAACTGGTCGAAACCGGGGTAAAAAACTACCACTGTAATATCGAAACGGCTCCGTCCTTCTTCTCCGAACTTTGCTCTACCCACACCACCGAAGAAAAAATCGAAACCATCCGGATTGCCCGCGACCTTGGCATGGGGATCTGCTCCGGCGGCATCATCGGTATGGGTGAAACGATGGAACAACGGGTAGAAATGGCCCTCACCCTGCAAGAGCTGGAGGTAGAATCTATTCCGCTCAACATCCTCAATCCCATAGAAGGTACCAAACTCGAAAACCAGTCACCACTTACTGACGAAGAGATTCTGACCACCATTGCCGTGTTCCGCTTCGTGAATCCGAAAGCGATGATCCGCTTTGCCGGAGGACGTAACCTTATTCTGCACATTCAGGATAAAGCACTCAAGGCCGGTATCAATGCCGCATTGATCGGTGACCTGCTGACTACCATCGGCAGCAAAGGAATGAAACAAGATATTGAGGACTTTAAAACTGCTGGCTTTGACGTCGCTCGCTCAAACTGATCTGAAACAACGGCTAGATCTCGACCGGAAGCACATTTGGCATCCTTATACGTCGATGATCGATCCGTTGCCTGTCTATCCTGTCCGTTCTGCGGATGGAGTATATATCGAACTGGAAGATGGACGACGGCTGATCGACGGCATGTCGTCGTGGTGGGCGTGCATTCACGGGTATAACCATCCGGTGATGAACCGCGCCATCGAAGTGCAGTTGAAACATATGTCACACATCATGTTTGGCGGACTGACACACAAACCGGCTATTTCATTGGCTGAAAAACTATTGTCCATTGTTCCGCAAAACCTGAAGCATATCTTTTACAGCGATTCTGGATCGGTATCGGTGGAGGT
>JAUZOF010000275.1 GCA_030706585.1 Bacteroidota bacterium | reverse complement strand
GGATTGGCTTCGAGAGTAATTTCAGCATCAGAATCAACCCTATAATATTCAGTAATGACAGAAAACACCTTTTCAAAATCAGTTATCGAAAGCTGGGAAGGTGTACCTCCGCCAAAATAGATGGTCTGAATTGTGATATCCGGAAGCTCATCATTTCTCAACTGCAACTCTTTACAAATCGCATCAACATAGCGCTCCACCCACTGCTCTTGAGTGGAAGAGTAAAAATCGCAATAACTGCAACGCGTTTTGCAAAAAGGAATATGGATATAGATGCCTGCCATATATATTATTTTGTAGGAGCCATAAGTCTCAGCTTCAAAGGATAGATTGCCACAAAGGGTAAAACAACCAAAGTGTAAAGTGCAATTGCGGGTAACCGGTTATAAAATAAAATGACAACCAACGAAACAATTCCCTGAAGCAAAGCATAGGTGAAAGAAACAGTACGATGGTCTATCTTTTGCTCATTGGCCAAAATCTGATAAAAATGAAGGCGATGAGGTTGGAAAATATTCTGTTTGAGATAAACGCGATGAATTACCGTACCGGCCGCATCGACACCATAAACCGTTAGAAGCAATAACCATGCAGGATTACCTGTTTTCATCACCAACTGCAACAACAGCATAATAATCCAGAATGCAATGGAAACACTTCCCACATCACCGGCAAAGCATTTTGCATGTTTCCTGTAATTAAAGAAAAGGAATACGAGTGAGGCACAAACCGGATACCAAATAAAATCAGATTCGGTAAAAGCGACTATCTTGTTATTGATAAAAGCCAAAGCCAGCAGAATAGAGAGGCTGTACAGACCTGTAATGCCATTAATTCCATCCATAAAGTTATAGGCATTTATCACACCCACGACAAAGAAATAAGCCAATGTTATTTGCCAGATATTGAGGATTTCAAATAATCCAATCCCGTAAAAAGCCAGAGAAACGGCTGTCATGTGGATTGCAAAACGTACCCGTGAATGCAGATTCTGAATATCATCCACAAAGCTTATCAGACTAATCAGGGTAAAACCAGTCAGAAACCAACCACTTTCCTGAATATGGAAGCAGGAGTAAATTGCTCCGGCTACCCAGAAAATGACACCACCTCCACGAAGCGTAATATCACTGTGAGAACTACGCTCATTAGGTTTATCGATAATATTGAATTTGTCCGCAATTTTGAAATAGATGAGTATGGCACCAAAAAGGGCAGCTAACAATAATAGATAGTTCATTGGGATTATTTCTGGTTTCCTTCGAATGGTAAAAAATTTATTGCTCCGCGGTGGTCTGTATGGCGACCTCCCTGAATTATTGTAGGTTAGGTAGGTGTTTATTATTTTCCACAGATAAAATCTAGTGCCAAAAAAGATTTAATCGTTTGTCGCAATCCCTCTTGAGCTGAAACCGGCATTTTCTCTATCTCCAACGCTTTCTTCAGTTTCGCATTGGAAACGACGTAATTCTCGGTCAGCTTCTTGAGACGTTCCGAATTCAACGGCAAATGAAGGACATCTCCGGCTTTTGCTACAGAGCGGATAAGTCCGGCATTTATATTCCATATTCTTGTACGCGAACCAAGCGTCCCGGAAATGACAGATATCAGTTCATTAGTCGAGAGCGCCTCGTCGTCCCCAATCTGATAAATACCTGATTCGACATTTCCCTCAATCAATCGCATTAATACAAAGCATAAATTGTCGATTGAGGTAAAAGAGCGTTTATTTTCAAAAGCGCCCAAAGGATAGGGAATACCTTTTCTCACTAAACGGTACAAGAGGTTCAGGTTGCCCTTATTGCCCGGGCCATGAATCATACAAGGACGGAGGATATAGACTCTCTTTCCAGTACTTTCCAGTTTCTGCATTTCCGATTGAATGTATTCCTCTGCCTGAAGCTTTGATTGTCCGTAAGGAGTCTGTGGATTGGCCTTGTGACTTTCCAGCAGCATGTCACCCTCAACTGTATCAGCTGCAGCTTTTACAGAACTGAAAAAGATAAAGGTTTTCGCTTTGGATTGCAGAAAAAGGTCAAATATCTGTTTGGTCAGGCCATAATTGACATCAAAATAAGATTGAGCGTCAGAGGTGTTTTTAGTATCGTGAGCTTTGCCCGCGAGGTGAATAACAGTATCTACAGTATCCCAATCGATTGATTTTAAGTATTCCCAGGTAAACTGCCTCTGATAAAGAGCCGTTGCATAGTGTATAACATCCAACGCATGAAGTTCAAACCCGGATTGCTCTTTCAGATAAGCGGCAACATTCTTGCCCACAAATCCATAAGCTCCTGTAATTAATATTTTGGTCATATAGCTCTTTCTTAAGTTCAATTCTGAAATGCAAAGATAGCCATCTTATCAATATTTGCTTTTGATATAGAGTGATAAAACCAATCACACGAGTAAGAGGCCGTTTTCACGCAGCTCCTCCACGCTGCGGCTGTTCCAAAATGTCACGAAATCGCCCAGTTTAGCAGCCTCATAACTCTCTTTGAGTTGCTGTAGCTTTGCCGGTTTGTCGCTTTGGATGGAGATAGAAGCCATTTCCTCCGCCAGCCATTTACCTAAATCCTGAGAAACCTTCAGCGCCAGGTCGTATTTCTTATTATGGAAAATAAGCTCCGAAGCCTGGACGGTTTTGCCCTTTTTCTTCTTTTCGTAGAAACGGATTTCGGGAAGATTACCCAGCCAAATCACCTGCCGGTTCAATGGCAAACCCGTTTCATCCGGTGCAGCGAGGGCTTTCTGGATAAAATTGGGCGGAATGGTAGTCGGCGGAACCTTGAAATCAAACCACTGAGCGAGCGGAATATCAAAACCGACTCCGTGCATGTAATTGAACAAAGACTTGCGCAGTCCTTCGCCAAACAGCTGATGGTCGGTCCCAATGCGGTCGATGTGCGGTACATCATTATTGGCAAATTTGCCTTTATTCTTGATGGCCTGCACACCAAAAGGCTGCGGATTGAGTCCGATGGGACTGTGAGCCGTCATGGTAAAGAGGTGCCAAAAGCCCGATTGCAACACGCCTTCCTGAAATAACTGACGAACCATTTCGAGAGAGTCGATGGTTTCACGATCGGTCTGCGTAGGGAATCCGTACATCAGGTAAGCGTGTACCATGATGCCACATTGGGTGAAATTGTCGGCTACCTTGGCCACCTGTGCCACGGTAACGCCTTTATTAATGAGTTTCAAAAGACGGTCGGAAGCCACTTCGAGACCACCCGAAACGGCGATGCAACCCGCCTCTTTTAGCAAGGCGCAAAGGTCGGCGGTATAGTTTTTCTCAAAGCGAATATTGGTCCACCACGATACCCGAAGGCCGCGACGCAGGATTTCCAGCGCCAAATCACGCAACAAAGCGGGTGGTGCGGCCTCATCCACGAAGTGAAACCCGTTTTGTTCCGTCTGGCGGATAATCGCCTCCATCCTATCGCAGATTAAAGCGGCGGAATTGGGCTCGAAACGGCGGATGTAATCGAGCGAACAGTCGCAGAAGGAGCATTTCCCCCAGTAGCAACCGTGTGCCAGGGTCAGTTTATTCCAGCGTCCGTCACTCCAGAGGCGGTGCATCGGATTGACAATCTCGATGACCGAGAGATATTTATCCAAAAGCAAATCGGAATAATCGGGCGTACCCACTTCGGATTGCGGAAAATCCTTTTCTTCCGACTCATTGAGGTAGCATACCTCGTTATTGAGGAGCGTGAACGTGCGTTTGAGGTCGTCAAGCCTGCATTTTCCATCCAAATATTCCAGCAAGCGGAGCAACGGCAATTCGCCGTCGTCGAGCGTGACGAAATCGACATACTTGAAGAGCAACTCCTCGCGCAGGGTGCGCAGTTCGGTATTGGGATAGCCGCCACCCATCACCACTTTGATCTCCGGGTGATTGGCTTTGAGCCATTGGCCGCACTTGAGGGCGCTATAGAGATTACCGGGAAACGGCACGGAAAGTCCGACCACCGTTGGCTTTTCCTGATTGATTTTTTCCTGTAAAAGTGAAAGAAGAATCTCATCCACAAAGCTGGCCGGAGCATTCAGACGCTCCTCCAGCGCATCGAATGAGGTGGCGCAACGGCCCAGGCTCTCGGCGTAACGGCTGAATCCGAACTGCGGGTCAACCGCCTCTATGATTAAGTCGGAAATATCTTCGAGGTAGAGGGTAATGAGGTGGCGCGCCTTGTCACGCGTACCCATCGTACCAAAGGCCCACTCCAGCTCCTCGGTCTCTTCGGTGAAACGGGAAGCTTCGGGCAGGAAACTGCCTTCGCAGATAACCTGTGCCAGTGTGGAGTTTTGATCTTGTAGGAAAGCGATAGCTGCGTCGATGGTCTGGATATAGTCGCGTTTCAGGCTGACCATGCGTTGGGCATTGGACGAAAGTTCGGGTTTGTTTTCCTCTATATATTGAAAGAGAGAGCGGAATCCTTCGGATGAAAACAGCTTCAGAATCACCTCAATCCCCAAATCGGCCTGCACGGAGGCGATGCCGCGGGTGTTGAAAAATCCTTTGAGGTACATGGTCGCCGGATAGGGCGTATTGAGTTGGGTAAACGGGGGCGTGATGAGCAGTATCTTCTGATTCATTGATGCGTGTTAGTTATTTGTCTGTCATTAAACAAATAAGAGGGGATAAAGTTAGGGATTTTGCCAGGACGAGGCCGGTTGGCTTTGAGTTAATTAACGAATTTGGAAAAGATAAAGCGCCGACTTAGCGGTCTTGAGTGCCGATTTAGCACTCCGGAGCGGCAACCTGGCGGTCGAGAGCGATAAATTAGCGGTCGGAAGCGCCAACTTAGCGGTCAAGAGTGCCGATTTAGCGCTTCAGAGCGGCAATCTGGCGGTCGGGAGCGATAAATTGTCGGTCAAGAGCGACAATCCGACGGTCGGGACCGACAACTTATCGGTCGAGAGCGACAAGTTAACGCTCTGAAGCGACAATCTGACGGTCGAGAGCGATAAATAGTCGGTCTGAAGCGACAATCTGACGGTCAGGACCGACAAGTTAACGGTCAAGAGCGATAAGTTAACGCTTCGGAGCGTCTCGATGACGGTCCGGAGCGACAAATTGCCGGTAATTATCTTATTCCGAAAACTCCTTATTGACAAATTGCCAGTAACGTCCCTGCATCGCCATCAGTTCTTCGTGCGAACCGGCTTCAACGACGCGCCCCTCTTCAAAGTGATAGATAATATCGGCCCATTGCACCGTAGAGAGGCGGTGACTGACGATAACTACAGTTTTTTGATGAGAGAGTTGTTTCAGTTTTTGGAGAATCAAAGCCTCCGACTCCACATCAAGAGCGCTCGATGGTTCATCCATAAAGAGAATCGGGGCATCCCGGTAAAAGGCACGCGCGATGGCCATCTTCTGCCATTGCCCGATGCTCAGCTCCTCCCCTCCTGCAAAGAGATTACCGAGCATGGTATTGTAGCCTTTGGGCAAATGCGCCAATACCTCCGAAACACCGGCCAGTTGAGCTGCTTCGGTAACTTTATCCGGATTAAAATCGAAAGCCAGACGGCCCAGACCGATATTTTCGGCAGCCGAAATATTATATAGCGCAAAATCCTGAAACACCGCCGTCACCTGATGGCAAACGGACTCGGGACTCTGCCCGCTCAAATCGGTATCATCGTAAAGAATACGGCCGGATTGAGGTTGGTAAAAACCACACAGCAACTTAATCATGGTGGTTTTGCCAGAGCCATTGCCCCCGACAAACGCGACAGTCTTCCCTGCCGGAATCGTCAGGCTGACATTATCCAGCGCTTCCCGATGGCTGGTTTCGTACCTGAAACTCACCTGTTCGACTGCGATGCCCCGTTCCAGCAGAGGGATTTGCTTACGTTTCTTATCTTTTCCCTTATCCTGCATTTCCACAAATGAGACAAAATCATCGAGGTAACTGTTGTCTTCGAGCATCTGGGTCAATGAACGGAACAGCTCATTTATCACCGTAAATCCGCGTTGGAACAAAAAGAAGAAAAGCACCACTATGCCCAGGCTAATCTCCCCATGCAACTTGAGATAAGCCACAAAACCGAGCATCAGGAAAATCATCACGGCCGAAGAAATCTGTGCAATAAAGTCCAGTTTCAGTTCCGAACGCAGCAAGGTCGCCTTCTGGTCAAACAGCTGCTCCTGCACCTTATTGAAACGACTCCGGAAGAAGGG
>JAUZOF010000274.1 GCA_030706585.1 Bacteroidota bacterium | reverse complement strand
CGGAAACTATAACGAACACATTGATATTCCTTCAACCAAACCGTTTATCCACATGATTGGCCAGTACCGTGACAGTGTGGTGATTACCGACAATCGTTTGTCAGGGGAGGATGGTGACCCGAGCACTCCGACCTATAGTGTAGACCCCGGTGCAACGGTGGTTGTCAAGTCAAACGACTGCTATTTTGAGAATATCACATTCAGCAACAGCTATGGATATCTCTCACAGGCAGGTCCTCAGGCATTAGCTTTATATACCAATAATGATAAGATGATTTTCAAAAACTGCTGGATGCGCAGCTATCAGGATACTTACCTGACCGGCAGTAAAATGGGTTATCGTGGTTATGTGGCAGATTGTAAAATAGAAGGAGCCGTTGACTTCATTTACGGACAAGGCGATTTCTTCTTTGATAAATGTACGATTTACTGTACACGTCCGACCGGAGGTTACATTGTCGCACCGAATCACAGTGTGGGTACCCAGTGGGGATATGTATTCAGCAATTGTACAATTGACGGAAACAAAGGGGTTGTAACCTATCTCGGACGTCCATGGCACGATGCTCCAAAAACTTCATTCTTCAATACCATTTGCAAAATCGGTATTTATCCTGCCGGATGGTGGTATAAGATGGGTGGAATTCCGGCCATTTTTGCCGATTATAACACGATGGATGCCAATGGAAATCCTCTTGACCTGAGCCAGCGTATCTCACAATACGAATATGATGTGACTAACACGGACGGGTCAATAACCACTGTTAAAGGTACTGCTAAAAACTCATTTACCGATGCCGAAGCCGCTCAATATACTTATGAGAATGTGACTAAAGGAACTGACGGTTGGGACCCGAAGGTTAAGACGGAAAAAACAGAAGCTCCGGTGGTTACTGTATCCGGTAGTTCTGTATCCTGGAACGCGGTTGATTATGCAATCTGCTACGTCGTAACACTAAATGGTAAAGTGGTGAATGTGACAATATCGACCAGCTACCAGCCAACAATAAACGGCACCGTGAAAGTTCAGGCTGTTTCCGAATTCGGAGCCCTGAGTGCAATGTCAAACAGCGTACAAATTAATAATGCGGCTTCAGCGGTGAAAACCACTAACCGTGATGAAATCCAGATTTGCCAGTACCTCGGATATGCTGTGTTGAAGAATTTGCCTGAAAACTATAAACTCAACGTATTTAACTTTAGTGGAATGTTGCTTGACAGTAAGAAATGTACAGCCGACAACATAACCATTCCGGTTAATCAGAATTTAGTGTTACAGGTTATCACGCCTGATTCTGTCAAGACATTTAAACTCCTGAACCGCTAATCAGACCTAACAGGTTTCAAAAACCTGTTAGGTGGGGTGTTGAAAATATCAATCTGTCAATAAATTATTTCGTTCCAAAAACTTCGATGCTAAATTAGTGCTCAAACGGTAATGTTGTCATCCCGCACTTGATGCGGGATCTCTCAATCAGAAAAAATCTGATTAATAACCGTTCTGCAAATTTGAGATCCCGTGTCAAGCACGGGATGACAGTGCGAAGTTTAGATCGCTTAATTTCAAAGTGGGACGAAGTTATATCTCTAAAAGTATTGATTTTTTATACCCCACCTGTTAGGTTTAATATCAGCGATATAGCCAAAATAAAAATAAATAACGACGAATGAAATCCAGAATTCTTACAGCTTTCCTATTGGTTGCCTTCTGTTGCAACCTAATCTATGCCCAATTGACCATCCATACCATCGGAGATTCAACCATGGAGCAGAAATCGACCGATTCTACCTCTAATCCGAACGGGCAAAGAGGATGGGCTCAAATGCTTACTCAGTTTGTAGTCAATGGCGCTGTGGTCAATGACCGCGCAAAGAGTGGTACCAGCTCCAAAACTTTTTACGAAGACAAAGACTCTTACGGCAACTACCGTTTCTGGGCTACTGTAAAGCCCCAGATTAAAGCCGGGGATTATGTGATTATCCAGTTTGGCCATAATGATGAAAAGGATGCCGGCTGGCAAAGCGCTCACAATGGTATTGCTTACACCGGCATTGGAACAAATCCTTGGGAACAATACACCCAATACCTGATTAAGTATGTCAATGAAGTACGTGCCCTGGGTGCAACTCCGATTCTGTTTACCCCGATTGTGCGTAACGGATTTACCGGAAGCACCATGACGGCGACAGCTTGTCACAATATGGGTACCGATTCAATTGGTCGTCCGATTGATTATCCGGCGGCTATGCGAAAAGTAGCTTCGGATATGAATGTGGCATTGGTTGACCATACATTGCTGACCAAAGCATATTGCGAAAGTATTGGTCAGAGTCAAACCACTTCGTTGGTTTATAACGTGGGTGACGGAACACACTTGGGCATTTTCGGAGCAACCACTTATGCACGTTTGGCTGTCAAAGAATTGATTCGTCAGGGTATTCTTTCTGATTACTTGAACGCTAATCCGGATATACTGGTCAGTCCGACTGCTCTTTCCTATGGAAAATGCTATGTAAATGCCTCCTCTGTTTCACAGCTGAGTTTAAGTGGTACTGACCTGACTCCTGAAAATGGAACGTTAACCGTTACAGCTCCCAATGGATATACACTTTCCACTTCGCAAAACGGAACCTACAGTCAGACACTTCAGTTTAACTATACTTTGGGGACGATTAATCTGACAAATTTCTATGTGAAATTCAAACCGTCTGTGGAAGGAAATTACAACGACAGTATTGTCCTGTCGAATGGTGTTAAAACCAAAAAGATTAGTGTGACCGGGCAATGTATTACATTGACCGGTCAGAATGCCAGCGCCTACTGGGAACTTTCAGCCGCACCGGGCGCCGCAGTAACACAGGGACCGATAAACATAATTCCTGAAACGTATTGCAATATGGCTTTGCAAAGTTACGCTGCGCCGGGCTCTACCACTACCTGGAGTGGAGCAACTACCAGCTGGACGGGTGTTGCTTTGTCGTCAACAACTAAAACCCAACGTAACCTGATTGCCAATTCCAACCCGGCCGGAACATGGCCGGCAGGCGATATCGACATTGTAAATAACCGTTTTATGCAGTTTGGGGTAACAGCCATTGAAGGAACAGTTTTTGATATTGACTCGATTGGCCTTTATGGCGGTGGCGCCGGAGGTAGCGGAATGCGTTTTAAAGTTTACATTTCAAAGGACTCGTTATTCAGTGATCCGAATTCAACGGTAATGATTGGAGACCGTGGAACTGTCGCCAATACCAGTAACCAAATGTATCTGTAACTTATAATAAACTGGTCGAACTTACAGCCGGTCAGAGCCTTTATCTGCGTGTATATCCCTGGTACACCAGTTCTGCTTCAGGAAAAACCATTTGCTTGTATGGAGTATTGATAAAAGGAGTCGTATCTGCAAATCCTTTGGCTGTAAATGCGGTCAAAACCGATAACCGGAATATTTCCAGTTTCCCGGCACTGACTACCGGTAAAACGACATTACAATACGGACTTTCCAATACGTCTGATGTGAAAATCTCATTAATGACGATTGACGGACGCCTTCTCAAAACTATCCGCAAGAGTAACCAGGCTCCGGATATTTACCGGGAAGAGCTCGATTTGTCCGCATTTCCATCAGGTATTTATCTCTGTTCTGTAGTTTCAGAAAATCACATTCAGACTGTCCGCATCATTAAAAAGTAAATCCGGCTGTTCAAATTTTTTTTACCATAGAGAGCCACAGCGAGGGCTTCCCGAATCTCAATAGTTCTCCGTGCCTTTCTCCGTGAATCTCTGTGGTGAAAAAAGAATACTATGAATACACCTATAACTAACTTAAATCCAGTATTTATGAGAAAATCTCTATTCCGGTGTCTGTTGTACACCTTTTTAGTGTTAACCACCATGGGGCTGAAAGCACAAATCAAACTGGCCTCCTGGAACTTCAACAACACGTACACCACGTCAACTAGTGGTGATAGTACGGTTTATACCCCGACTACCACTGCAGCTACATCATCGCTCTCGTTTAACAACAACTCTAAGTTTAAGGTTTATCCGGATACCGCTGTGACGGCGATTCAGAATTATGCCTTTAATGAAGTGGGAACGACTTTGCAACAACGCTCCGGATATAACAACTATGTGGTAAAAGTCCAGTATGCCGGA
The DNA here is from genome assembly GCA_030706585.1 of Bacteroidota bacterium. Classification (GTDB taxonomy): domain Bacteria; phylum Bacteroidota; class Bacteroidia; order Bacteroidales; family UBA7332; genus CAXXIC01. Next base: position 2,038 of record JAUZOF010000274.1, on the reverse strand, counting down.
CCTTGTACCTATACAGTTTACACGGACGGAACGGCTCATAAGAACTATTTCCAGTTTATCTTTCCGACCAAAGGATATGATAATATCAATGTGAGCTTTAGTTTCGCTGGAGGTCAAAGTACAACAGCCGATTTCCTGAGATTGGTTTATTCTACCGATAACGGTGCTACTTGGATAGATGCCGGAGTAAGCTATAATGCGCTTGCCGGTTGGTGGTTGTACAAAGCCTATTCAGCCACTATTGCAGCAAAAAACAAGGATAAGGTAATTGTGCGTCTTTTGACTAACACAACGGCCACAAGTACTTCTGCTAATTTTACACTTGACTATCTGCGTATTACCGGAACGGTCTATGTCCCACCGACCAATCCGGTACACAAAGTTACAACCACTGTATCGCCGGCAGGAGCGGGAGGAATCTCCATTTCACCGGCAGGTAACGAGTTTGATGAAGGTACGAATGTGACCCTGACCGCTTCAAGCCGTAGCTTTGGGTATCAGTTTAAGGAATGGCAGGATTCAAAAGGAAATGTCTTGTCGTCAACTTCTCCATTTACCTTTAAGTTAATGACCGACACCTCTGTTGTTGCCGTTTATCAACCTTTGACCACCTACAACTTTAATGTAAATGTGGCTGGGAGCCAATGGGGCCAGGTCTCTTTAAGCCCCGCTCCGACCGGAGGTAAGTATGAGGCCGGTACCACGGTGACCATGACTGTCGTTCCAAACAATGTGACCAAATTCAGCTATTGGGACGATTTGTCAACAACAACTTCCCGTACAGTGGTGGTTAACAACGATGTTACTTATACAGCAACCTTTGACGAAGTTCCGTTTATTGCAGGCTGGGACTTCAGGGTGGATTCTCCCAAATCATCCAGAACCGGGGATTACTATTCAGACAGTGCCAATAAAGGAGTTTTCGATTTGTTGAATCAGGATGGTTCGGTGGCCACCTGGTTGTCTCATACCGGTGCTTTCAGCCCCTCTTTGCCTTGTGCATATAAATGGACTCCCGGAGCCAGTTTTGCAACTAATCAGCGTTATTTCCAGACTTCATTTTCAACAGTTGGCTATAGTAATATCATTGTAAAGTCTCAGATTGCGGGTAATTATCAGCATTATCTGACACAGAAAATGCAGGCTTCCCTGGATGGAACTAACTTCACTGATTTGAAGACAATTAATGTCTCAACGACAACCTGGAGCGACTTTAACGATACGCTTCCGGCTCAATACGAAAACCAGAGCAAAGTCTATATCCGTTGGGTGCCCGATGTGACGAGTACTTTGTCAGGAAATGTAACAGATGCAGACGGAACAGCGATCACAAATGTATTCGTTTATGCCGATAAATTGCTGGATGGAGACGTAATTCCTCCAACACTCGTTTCTGCCGTTCCAACTGAAGGCTCAGTCTCTGCCCCTGCTAACGGTTCAATTGTGCTAACATTTGATGAAAGAGTAAAAGCCGGAACCGGAGATTGTACGCTGGGATCAACTGTTTTGACTCCAGTATTTGGATCGAAAACCGTGACATTTGCATATAGCAAACTTACTTACAACACAGATTATACAGTAACAGTCCCTGCAGGAGCATTTACAGATATGAAAGGTGATGCGTTTGCCGGAATGACATTGCATTTCCGTACGATGAACCGTCCGGTACCTGCTGCCAAACTCTTTGACGCCGTAGTTGCCAAAGATGGTACAGGGGATTATACCACAGTTCAGGCGGCTATCGATGCCGCACCGACAGGACGGGCTATTCCATGGCTTATATTTGTTAAAAACGGAAGATACAAAGGGCACGTTGACATTCCTGCCAATAATCCATACCTGAACCTAATCGGTCAGAGCCGTGACAGCGTCATTATTACTGACTCACGATTGTGTGGTAAATCAACTGTTTTCCCTGATTCTGCTGTTTACGCGGTTGATCCGGGTGCCACAGTGGTCGTGAAATCGGCAAACTGTTATTTCGAGAATATCTGCTTCGAAAATCAGTTTGGTTACGAAATGTTAAGCGCTCCTCAGG
>JAUZOF010000273.1 GCA_030706585.1 Bacteroidota bacterium | reverse complement strand
ACCGACGGTTATGCCGCTTACAGCATTTACGAAGAAAAACAGGGGGTGCTCCCACTAGGTTGCATGGCTCACGTAAGACGCAAGTTCGAAAATGCACTGACCACTACGCTCGAAACCAATCTTAAAGCCGAGAAAGCAGACTACGAACAGATTCGAAAAGAACAGGAAGTAAAAGCCTATCCGATATTACAACAAATGGAAAACTGGATGAAGCAGACCGCCAATACCTGCACCTCGAAAAGTCCACTCGGTAAAGCCATTAGCTATGCTTTTAGTATGTGGACGCATTACTTCCATAAATCACTAATACAAAAACAAACGGGCATGGTGGACTTCATTTCCTCCATGCCCGTTTTTTGATGCGTTACGGACTATTTGGGATGCTTACAATGCAACGTACGAAAAATGGTAATAAGTAAAGGGGAAGACGTTAAACGCAAAACTCCAATGTGAGAAAGTGAAGGAGAAGAGCGCGAAAGTAAATGTCAAATGGAGTATCGTAGTGCATTAATCGCTTTAGATAAAAGTAGAATGTGAAAACATTTAATAATAGCTTATCTACATAATTGGAGAATATGAATAAATAAGTGTAAAACAGGCTATAGTAAATAGGACTTGTTGATAAATACGCAACATTCAGTATATCAATAGAATAGACATTTTTTGATTTGCTCAAGTGCAAGAAAATCATTAACTGGTATGCGAAAAGTTTGCACAAGATGGTCAAATATACGTCAATAAAACAATTAAGCATAGCCGAATTTGAGATGCCTTTCGAAGCCAGACTTGATCAGGGTAATCGCTGGATGGTTCTTTCTCAAATTATCCCCTGGGATAAGTTTGCCAATCTTTATTACCGGAAGATGAGCTCGATTACCGGAAGATGAGCTCGGGGATGGGTGCGCCTGCCATTGATGCACGGGTAGTCCCGGGAACAATAATCATCAAGCATTTGCAGAAACTGGACGATTGGTGCACCATTGAGATCATACAGGAGAATCCGTATATGCAGTATTTTCTGGACCTGAAAGGCTTTACCTGCAAGCCGGTTTTTAGATCCTTCTCTTTTTGTAACGATCCGCAAACGGCTAGATATTGAGGTCTTTGAATCCCTGACCGATGATCTGATTAAACGTTATTTTTCCAAGTGGAATCAGCACAAGAAGAAAACGATAATACGGATAATCCGGAAGAAAATGCTCCGGCCACAGATAAAACTGACTCAACAGTGCAGAACAAAGGGAAACTACAGTTGGATGGCACTGTTGCAGATGCTGACATCAAGTATTCGACAGACCTGGACTTACTCAATGATAGTCGGGGAAAATCGGAGGAATTGATTGATATTCTTTGCCGGGAGTAGGAGTTAAAGAAAAAACCACGAACTTATCGGCAAAAGGCGCGTAAGGAGTTCCTGAACATCTCCAAAAAGAAGAACAAGAGCAGGAAAGAGCTGCGTAAAGCTATCGGCAAGCAAATCCGTTTCCTCTGGCGGAATCTTGGGAACATCTATTCTCTTATAGTTCCATTTGACAAACGTCAATACAAATACTATCTGGTCATCCGTCATTTATTGACCCAGTAAGAGGAGATGTTCAGAAATAAAAAACGCAGTTACGAACATCGGATTGTGAGCATTCACCAACCACATGTTCGTCCTATTGTCCGGGGAAAAGCCAAAGTTAAAGTTGAATTTGGAGCTAAAATCAATGTCAGCCTCCAGGATAGATTTGCCCGTATCGATCACGCAGATTGGGAAGCTTTCAATGAAGGTGGTGATCTCAAACAACAAGTCGAGCGATACAAAACGCTCTTTGGACATTATCCTGAGTTAGTACAGGTTGACCGGATTTACCTGACAAGAGACAATCGGAACTGGCTCAAAGAAAGAAATATCCGCTAAACCGGTAAACCGTTAGGGCGAACGCCAACCAAAACAAAGAAAAGTAAAGAAGAACTCAAACAGCAACGAAAAGAACTGGCTGAACGTAATCATATTGAAGGAAAATTCGGACAAGGTAAAAACGGATACAACCTGAATCACATTCGGGCCAGACTGGCTCGCACCTCGTTATCCTGGATTGCGGCAATCTTCTTTGTCATGAACTTGATTAGGTTTGCTAAAAACCTTTTCTTGTCAGTTATTTCACTATACTATAAAAAATGGGCACTTGGCCTTTTTTCTAAATCAGAAAGAGTGCCCATCTATAAATGCTATTGTTTGGTCGTCTGACTTTTTCAGCAAACCCTAATTAGGGAATGCTCTAAAGTAATAACCCAGACGGATATCGTAACTCTCTAATGGTCTATCGTATTAACAAATCGTACTGTTGTAACAGTGGAATGCTCTATCGTAAGTGCAAAGCACTCTATCGCAACAGCAGATTAAGCGAAAGTAATATATCAGACAACATCCATACTCTGAAAGACAAGAAAGGCTGAAAGAAATTCCTCTTCCAGCCTTTGTATGATCGAATTGATATTCTCTTATATAAGACCTTTAGCAGCCAAAAGCGCTTCCATCTCTTGCTGTACTTTAGCCGCTTCCGCTTTAGAAGCTTGCGCGAAGTCTTCACCGTTGGATGCATAGATAATCTGACGGGAAGAGTTTACCAACAGGCCGCAGGTATCGTTCATACCGTATTCGGCAACGTCCTGAAGGCTTCCGCCCTGAGCGCCAACACCAGGAACCAACAGGAAGTGGTTTGGAGCCGCTTTACGCACGTCAATAAACATCTTGCCCTGGGTTGCACCCACCACAAACATCAGTTGGTCTTCAGTTGCCCACTGTTGCGTAGTCTTCAATACCTTCTCAAACAGGCGCTCGCCGTTTGCATCAGTCGTAAACTGGAAATCCTGAGAACCTTTGTTAGAGGTCAAAGCCAATACGATCACCCATTTGCCCGGATAGATAAGGAAAGGTTTCACGCTGTCTTCTCCCATGTAAGGAGCAACGGTAATTGAAGTCGCTTTAAGGTGTTCGAATGCCGAACGGGCATACATCTCAGAGGTGTTACCGATATCGCCGCGTTTCGCATCGAGGATGATAAACTGGTCAGGATATTTCTCGTTGATGTAAGCGATGGTTTTTTCCAATGCGGCGATTCCCACCATACCCAGGCTCTCGTAAAAAGCAGCATTAGGCTTATAAGCAACGCACAAATCAGCGGTAGCATCGATGATTTCTTTATTAAAAGCGAAGATAGGGTCTTCCTCTTTCAACAAATGTGGCGGGATTTTTTTGATGTCGGTATCCAGTCCTACACAGAGGAAGGATTTTTTACGTTTGATGTTAGCAAACAGCTCTTGCTTAGTCATTTTATCGTGTGTTAGATTATTTCTTATATTACTTTGCGCTTTAGCCCCTTCGCGTTCAATTAAAGTTCCGATTCTTTCAGTCGCTCAGCGTTTTCAGCCACTATCAGTTGGTCAAGGATCGGTTGCACTTCTCCGTCCATGATAGCCGCGAGGTTGTACATCGTCAGGTTGATGCGGTGATCGGTTACGCGACCTTGCGGATAGTTATAAGTACGAATCTTAGCCGAACGGTCACCGGTCGAAACCATGGTCTTACGCTTCGAAGCGATTTCGTCAAGGTACTTTTGGTGTTCAATAGCGTAGATACGCGAACGAAGTTCGGTCATCGCTTTGGCCTTATTCTTGTGCTGCGATTTCTCGTCCTGGCATTGCACGGTAATACCGGTCGGAATGTGTACCAATCGAATCGCAGAGTAGGTTGTATTTACCGACTGACCTCCCGCACCTGACGAACAGAAAGTATCGACGCGCACATCGGATTCTTTTACCTCGATATCGAATTCTTCAGCTTCCGGAAGAACGGCCACGGTCGCGGCAGAGGTATGCACACGGCCCTGAGTCTCGGTCTGAGGCACACGCTGCACACGGTGAACGCCCGATTCATATTTCAGGATGCCGTAAACGCCTTCGCCGGTTACCGAGAAGATGATCTCCTTGAATCCACCAGAGGTTCCTTCGCTGTGGTCGGTAACTTCTACTCTCCAGCCTTTCGATTCGCAGTATTTGGTGTACATCCGGAAAAGGTCACCGGCAAAAATTGCCGCTTCATCACCTCCCGTACCACCACGGATCTCTACGATAGCATTTTTGCTGTCTTCAGGATCAGCAGGCACGAGCAGCAGTTTGATTTCTTCTTCCAAAGAGGGAATGCGGGAAGAACAGGTATCCAGTTCCTCTTTGGCCATTTCACGCATTTCGGGATCATTTTCAGTATCGAGGATCATGCGTGCCTCCTCAATGCCGTTCAGCATCTGCTGGTATTCGTTGCGGGCAGCCACGATTTTCTCCAAATCGCGGTACTCTTTATTCAGTTTGACAAAGCGTTTCATATCCGCTAACACAGCCGGGTCGGTAATCAGGGTCTGAACCTCCTCGAAGCGTGATACTAGTCCGTCTAATTTTTCTAATAATGAATTTTCGGCCATTTATAGGGTCGTTGTTTTTTGATTTAACGCAAAGGCGCAAAGACGCTAAGGTATTTATTTTATAAATCTTTGCGTCTTTGCACCTTTGCGTTTAGTTTCTTAATATTCGAATCTTCCGAATTCGCTTTCGATTACCAGTTCGGTTTTGTCCGATGCCTCTACGAAACCTACGATTTGCGCATCGATACCGAAAGATTTAGAGATTTCAATAACCTGTTGCGCATGTTCCGGTGCGATATATACTTCCATACGATGTCCCATATTGAACACCTTGTACATCTCCTTCCAGTCAGTACCTGATTGCTCCTGAATGGTGCGGAACAATGGAGGAACCGGGAAGAGGTTATTTTTGGTCACTTTCACTTTGTCCACGAAGTGCAATACTTTTGTCTGTGCACCACCGGAGCAATGTACCATGCCGTGGATTTCAGGACGAAGCTGATCGAGTAGTTTCTTGATTACCGGAGCGTAAGTACGGGTTGGAGAAAGCACCATTTTACCGGCATCAATATCCAGACCTTCGATAGCATCGGTTAACTTCAGACCTCCTGAGTAAACCAGTTCTGAAGGCACGGCTGCGTCGAAGCTTTCAGGATATTTTTCAGCCAGATATTTTGCAAATACGTCGTGACGGGCAGAGGTAAGACCGTTGCTGCCCATTCCGCCATTGTACTCTTTTTCGTAAGTTGCCTGACCGTAAGAAGCCATACCCACGATCACATCACCCGGACGGATGTTGGCATTGTCAATCACGTCGCTACGTTTCATGCGGCAGGTCACGGTGCTGTCTACGATGATAGTGCGAACGAGGTCGCCTACGTCAGCTGTTTCGCCACCTGTCGAATAAGCATTTACGCCCATTTCGCGCAGTTAGGCAAGAAGTTCGTCTGTACCGTTGATGATAGCAGAGATAACTTCTCCGGGGATTAACAGTTTATTGCGGCCAATGGTCGATGAAACCAGGATGTTATCCACAGCACCCACACAAAGCAGGTCGTCGATGTTCATGATCAAAGCGTCCTGAGCGATGCCTTTCCATACAGAGATGTCACCGGTTTCTTTCCAGTAAAGGTATGCTAATGAAGATTTTGTGCCCGCACCGTCAGCATGCATAATGTTGCAGTATTCGGGATCACCGCCCAAAATGTCAGGGATGATTTTACAAAATGCTTTTGGGAAAATACCTTTATCGATGTTTTTGATGGCGTTATGCACATCTTCTTTCGAGGCAGAAACGCCGCGCTGGTTGTACCGTTGGTCGCTCATTGTTGAATAATTTAAAAGCCCCACCCCGACCCTCCCCCAAGGGGAGGGGGTAAGGCAATGCTATGAGTTTTTGTCTATTTACAAGGGAAATGCCGAATATTCGCTGTTTCAGCAAATTGAGTGCAAATTTAGTGTAAAAAAGGGAGTTAGGCAAATGGAATATCTTCTGTCTGAACCTGAAGTTTGGAATAAAGGGGGTACCCCGAAGGTACCCCCCCTACCTCTGAGGTACCCCTCCCTACCTCAAAGTTAAACTAGTCTACCTCCGGGGTAAACCGGTTTACTTTTTGGGTGAACCAATTCACCTTAGAGGTAAACTGATTTAGTAAAAAGGTGAACTAATTCACCTCAGAGGTGAACCGGTTAAACAAAAAGGTGAATTAGTTCAGCTCTAAGCTAAACTAATTCACCTTTGAAGTGTCCCGATTTACCTCAAAGGTAAATGAGTTTACCTTTGAGGTGGAAGATTATTCTTTCAACCCCGCCAGTT
>JAUZOF010000272.1 GCA_030706585.1 Bacteroidota bacterium | reverse complement strand
AATGTGGCTTCTAAATGTGGGTTCACCCCTGAATACAGCAAACTACAGGCGCTTTATCTGAAATATAAAGACCGTAATTTTGTAATCGTAGGTTTTCCGGCAAATAACTTCAAGGAGCAGGAACCGGGTACGAATGAAGAGATTCGACAGTTCTGTACGCTGAATTATCAGGTTACCTTTCCTTTAATGAGTAAAATATCCGTAAAGGGTGAAGACATGCATCCGATTTATCACTGGCTGACGGAAAAGAAGCAAAATGGTGTTTTTGATGCGCCCGTAAAATGGAACTTTCAGAAGTTTCTGATTGATGAGAAAGGCAATCTTATCGGATTCATGGAGCCCGGTAAGAACCCTGATTATGATAAAATATCCCGCTGGATTGAGACAGGAGAGTGGAAGCAATAATTGCAATAAACAGAAATGCCCGGAAATCTGATTGATTCCGGGCATTTCTATTTTTATTGAATTTGATGTTTGATTAGTGACATCCGCAACCGCTACCGCAGCCACCACCTGCTTCAGTGCTGCAAGACTCTTCGCCTTCTCCACATCCGCAAGAACCGCAACCGCCTCCGCAGCCACCGCCCATAGCTTGTTTCAGCTCTTCTTCGCTGGCATCGCGTACTTCGATCACTTCACCTACAAAGTGCAATGTCTCACCGGCCAATGGGTGATTGAAGTCAAGAACAACAACATCGTCTTTTACTTCAACTACACTGGCGTTCATGCGGTTACCCATGTTGTCCATCATCGGGATAACGTTACCAGGGAAGATTACCTCTTCGTCGAATTTGCCTTCAACTTCAAACATGTTGCGTGGAAGATCCATCACATGCTCGTCCTGATATTCACCGTATGCTTGTTCGCTTTCAAGTTTGAAATCGAATTTACTGCCCTGTTTCATGCCAGCCAGTTTGTCTTCAAAAGCTTCCAGCATTTGTCCGGTACCAAAGATAAACTGCAAAGGTACTTCGGCTGTTGCTTTTTCCATCAATTCTGGTTGTTCACCCTCTCCGCCAACAAATAAATCGTATGTGGCTGCTACAAATTTTCCTGCTTTAATTTCCATATTGCTAATTGAGTATTTCCCTTTAGAAGGAGTTTAAAATGTTATTTCACCCTATGTCCGGGCAAATCTTGGTTATAAACAAAATTCAATTCAGTTTTGTTTCCACCATTGTGATGCAAACATACAGAATATTTTTCGAATGGCTGATATAGTGCTGTTTGCACTGTCAATTTTTAACAACGCAATCGAATTGATTTTAAATAATTAGCGAAAATGGAAACGGACCTAACGGCTGATTATTTTTTCATTCCATGCCTGCCCATAAATCCCCATCCTCCGCTACCAATCAGAAACCCAAACGCGTACCAGGCTCCGTTGTTATTTTGTGCATACATAGTCACATTATCCCGGAAGATCATGCCAATCAGGTCAAACGGAGCAATAAATCCATGCCATAATCCGCCCCAGAATCCATAGGTATGCCCCTTTAAACAGGCATCTACCACCTCTTTTTGTGCGCAACTGCAAAGTCCGATGATAATCATCAGGATAAATATTCCACAGATTGCAAGTTTACGGTTTTTCATGACTCTTGATTTTTAAGTTTACAAAAAGAAAAGCGCCAAATGTATTTTTGAAAATAACATTCAGCGCTTTTAAGATGTTCAGTCTCGTTTTATCGTTTGTTCAAAGGCGTAAATTCCTGACGTTCTGATACGTTTTTGTAAGCCGGACGGATAATGCGACGACCGTCGAAGTTTAACTCTTCAATGCGGTGAGCACACCAGCCTGCAATTCTAGACATTGCAAATAGAGGGGTGTATACCTCTTGTGGCAATCCGATCATTTCGTAAACAAAACCGGAGTAGAAGTCCACATTGGCACAAACACGTTTATTTACTTTGTTGCCTTTAAAGTTCATGAAGGCTTCAACGCCTCTTTCTTCCAGTTTTTCAAGAAATGCAAATTCTTCCTCACGTTTTTTCTCTTTAGCCAGATCACGGGCCATTTCTTTAAGAAGTTCTGCGCGTGGGTCAGAGATCGTGTAGACAGCGTGTCCGATACCGTAGATTAAGCCTTTGTGGTTGTACACCTTTTTGTTGAGCATCTTCATCAGGTAATCCGTAATCTCGCTGTCGCTGTTCCAGTCTTTTATGTTTTCCTTGAGGTGATTAAACATGTCAATTACCTTCAGGTTGGCACCTCCATGCAATGGCCCTTTGAGAGAGCCAATCGCTGCCGAAATTGAAGAGTAAGTATCCGTTTCTGTCGAACTGGTAACACGTACAGTAAAGGTAGAGTTGTTACCACCACCGTGCTCTGCATGCAGGATAAGCGCCAGGTCAAGCGTACGGGCATCCAGTTCGGTGTAGTTACCTTTTCCTTTCAGCATGTACAGGAAGTTTTCTGCAAGTGACATACCCTCTTGCGGGTGACGGATATGCAGCGAACGATATTGCTGGTTGTGGCGCATTACGTGGTAAGCGTAAGCCACAATTGTCGGGAATTTGGCAATCAGATTGATTGACTGACGTACAAGATTTTCACGGGAATTGTCGTCTGCATTTTCATCAAACGTGTGCATAACCAACACCTGACGGGCGAGGATATTCATGATATCGGTTCCACGTAGGAAGAGGATATTCATTTTTTCATCCTGACTAAGGGCGCACAGGTCATTCAATGTATTGTTGAAAAGATCAAGCTCTTCTCTGTCAGGAAGGTATCCTGATAAAAGCAGAAATGCAGTTTCCTCAAATCCGTAACGGTTGTCGGCTTCAACTCCTTTAACCAGATCATCTACATCAATACCACGGTAAAGCAACTTTCCCGGTACAGCCTGTAATCCGCCCTCAGGAAGACGCTCATACCCGACAACGTCACCTACATTGGTCAGACCAACCAATACCCCGGAATGGTCTTCGTTGCGCAATCCTCTTTTTACATTGAACTTGGTGAAAAGTTCAGGATCTATTGTTGTAGTCTTTTTGATTGACTCCGACAATTTGTAAATCATATAATCTTTCTTCATTATGATCGTGTTTTTTGAGTTTCCAGTATTTAATTACTCCATAAAGTTCAATGCACAACCTGCTTTAAACCATTCGATTTGAAGTTCATTGTAAGTGTGCAGCGCTTCAAATGACTCGGTCGTACCGTCGCTGTGCTTTAAGGTAATTAGCAGATTTTTACCCGGAGTAAACGAGTCAAGACCTGTAACCGAGATTTGGTCATTTTCACGGATTTTATCGTAATCAGCTTTATCGGCAAAAGTCAGAGCCAATACACCCTGTTTCTTCAGGTTGGTTTCGTGGATACGGGCAAATGATTTTGCAATAATTGCCTTTACGTTTAAGAAACGCGGTTCCATAGCTGCATGTTCACGGGAGGAACCTTCACCGTAATTTTCTTCAGCCACTACGATTGAGCCGATACCTTGTTTTTTGTACGCTTTAGCGACTGATGAAACCTTGTCGTATGAGCCGTCCAATGTATTCAATACCGCATTTGCCTGGTCGTTGAAGAAGTTGATTGCACCCATCAGCAGGTTGTCCGAGATATTCTCCAGGTGACCACGGTATTTCAACCATGGACCAGCCATTGAAATGTGGTCTGTTGTACATTTGCCTTTTGCTTTGATTAGCAAGCGAAGATCTTCATAGTTTTTGCCATCCCACGCTTTGAACGGTTCCAGTTTCTGAAGACGCTCAGAGCCCGGAGCGATAGCCACATCAATCGAAGCGCCGTCAGCAGCAGGGGCGATGTAACCGGCATCTTCTACTGCATATCCTTTTACCGGAAGTTCATCTCCGGTTGGAGGATCGAGTTTTACTTCCTGTCCCAGTTTATTAACCAAAGTATCAGTCAGGGGATTGAAGCACAAATCTCCGGATATAGAGAGTGCAGTCGTCAGTTCTGGTGATGCTACGAAAGCATATGTATTTGGATTCCCGTCATTACGCTTCGCAAAGTTACGGTTGAATGATGTAACGATCGAGTTTGGACGTTCCGGATTGTCGGTTTTACGTTTCCACTGACCAATACATGGACCGCAGGCATTAGCCATGACCACACCTCCAATGCTTTCCAGGTCAGATAGTATTCCATCACGTTGTGCGGTGTAACGTACCTGCTCCGAACCCGGATTGATCAGGTATTCTGCTTTCACTTCGATATTTTTGGCAGCCGCCTGACGTGCCACTGAGGCTGCACGGCTCATATCTTCGTATGAAGAATTGGTACAAGAACCGATCAGACCCACTTCCATTTTTTGAGGATAACCTTTCTCTTTTACTATTTTCACGAATTCAGAGATTGGAAACGCAGCATCAGGAGTGAACGGTCCGTTGATATATGGCTCTAAAGTAGAAAGATCGATTTCGATTACGCGATCGTAATATTTTTCTGGCGCAGACACGACTTCTGCATCCGGTTGCAGGTACTCAGCAATAGCATTAGCCGAAGCTGCAATTTCTTCACGTCCAGTGGCGGTCAGGTATTCTGCGATTTTTACATCGTAAGGGAATACAGAGGTAGTTGCACCTACTTCGGCACCCATGTTGCAGATCGTAGCTTTTCCGGTTGCAGAAAGCGACGCAGTACCATCTCCGAAATATTCGATGATAGCGTTGGTTCCTCCTTTAACAGTAAGGATGCCTGCCAGTTTCAGGATTACATCTTTCGGAGATGCCCAGCCATTGAGTTTACCGGTTAGTTTTACACCGATCAGTTTAGGCATTTTCAGCTCCCAAGGCATTCCGGCCATCACATCCACGGCGTCGGCGCCACCCACACCGATGGCGATCATGCCCATACCTCCGGCGTTAGGAGTGTGAGAGTCGGTTCCTACCATCATTCCACCCGGGAATGCGTAATTTTCAAGTACAACCTGGTGGATGATACCGGCACCCGGTTTCCAGAACCCGATTCCGTATTTAGAAGAAACGGAACGAAGGAAATCATATACCTCACGGTTGCTGTTTTCGGCAAATGCAGTGTCCACCTTTGCGTTTACTTCAGCAGCAATCAGGTGGTCGCAGTGAACGGTGCTGGGTACGGCGGTTTTAGCACGACCGGCATTCATAAACTGAAGCAAAGCCATCTGTGCGGTTGCATCCTGCATCGCTACGCGGTCAGGAGCAAAGTTTACGTAATCCACACCACGTTCGAAGTTTGCCAATTGATCAGCATCAAACAGGTGAGCATAAAGAATTTTTTCGCTGAGCGTCATCGGCCTTTGCAGGAGAGCCTTCGCCCGGCTTATTTTGTCAGGATAGGAAAGGTGAACTTTTTTTACAAGATCGAGGTCAAAAACTTGTTTCATTTTCTATCGTTTTTAAATGAGTATTTGCGCAAAAATAGTGATTATAATCTATATAAATTGCATGTAATCAAATATTTTCCTTATAAATATACGCTTGTTTTGTATGTGTTTTACTTAGAACCAATATAAACAGAGGATTAGCGGATTCTATATATACGAAAAAATAACCGACTCTTTAACAGATTAGGATTCAGAATTGTTTTCATGAGTCTGCATTTTCGGCCTATTTTGTCTTTGAATGGCTTTTGGTGGCTGTTTCTGGTGTTTCTTCTTAATTGTATATTGCCTGGATTTGAGTATAAATATACGCTTTCGGTCTGGGTAGACAGAATGAACGGTGGAACAGGGATTTTTCGGTAAGAAGTATCGGTTGATATTTGTTTATTTATCGGTTAATCGATAAGTTTGCAGTATGAATCGAAGCCTTTATATATTCAATCCGGATCATGATTTAGCCCTTGCCAATGGTGATGCTAATTTCAATCCGCCAGTCTCTGCAAGAACTTTTGCTTCGGATTTAGCTGCATTACCGTTGTGGTATGCATCACCGGATAGTTTTGTGTGGGCAAGATTGGGAGACTCCGGTTGGTTGACTCGGATTCAGTATTCTTTTCCACAGCTTTCGGATATTTACGTAGGTTCAAATCCGAATAATATTCCTGTGGTACCATCGTATAAGAATTTTGCTAAAAACACAAAACCATCAAAGAATATTGACATAAATTCCAATACTGATAATAAAGCTCAAAAAAATATGAGTGAGTCAAATATGTCATATGTAAGCCAGGAAATGGTGAAATCAATTGATATCAACAAGAAATTCGCTGTAGTATTAGGGTCTTTCATTAAATATGAAAATGCCCAAAATGCAAAGAAACGGTTAACTGATAAAGGCTATCATGTTGATGTGGTTCATTTTGATGACCCGAATGTT
>JAUZOF010000271.1 GCA_030706585.1 Bacteroidota bacterium | reverse complement strand
TGGCCTCGACACGCCGAGTCAACGGCACAAGCTTCGAATCCTGTCATCGAGCGCGTCACTCCCTATTGATGGCGCCAGTGCCGAGATGCTCAGCGATGACCAGCCCTATTTACTTGAGGTGAAAGTAGAAACCAAAGGTATGGTTTATCCGATGATCCCTACCGGAGCATCTATTTCTAACATTTTACTGGGTGATAAATAATCCCACCAATAACGGTAACGTAGAACATTAAACTTTGCACCGAATTATGGAACTATTTACTATCATCGTTTTTTCGGAAAACCAACCCGGACTCCTGAGCCAGGTTTCGAATATATTCACACGTCGTCAGATCAATATTGAAAGCCTGACCGTTTCTGCCTCTTCGATCGAGGGTATCCACAAATACACCATCACCGTTTTCTCAACCAAAGACATGGTGGATAAAGTGGTTAAGCAGATCGAAAAGCGCGTAGATGTGGTTAAAGCTTACTTCTATACTGATGAAGAGGTTATTTATCAGGAAATTGCACTCTACAAAGTGGCAACCAACATCATCGTTGACCATGTAGAAGTGGAAAATCTGGTTCGTAAGTACAATGCCCGTTTTCTGGAAATCAACCGCGATTACGCCGTACTTGAACTTACAGGACATACGGAAGATACCCAGTTATTCTTTGAAGAGCTGAAACAATACGGAGTAATGCAGTTTGTTCGTTCAGGACGGATTGCCATTACCAAGAGCTCAAAGGAGCTGCTGAGTAATTTCCTTGAAAAGAGGGCTGAAAAAGCAGACTAATGAACCGGATAGGTAGTTACACCTTTAGTATAGAAGCGGGAGACGTCGATATTTTTGGAAAATATCCGTTACCGGTACTCGTGCGAAAGATGCTTGACTGCGCCGGATACCATGCTGACGAACGAGGCTGGGGGCTCCGCCATTTAAATGCAGGGAACTGTTCCTGGGTATTAGCCAGAGCTGCTATTGAGTTGGAGAACTTTCCTGAAATCTATGACCAGATTGTTATTCAGACCTGGGTTGAAGATTTGAATAAACATTTCTCTACCCGGAATTTCAGTTTTCAGAATCAAAAAGGTGAAATTTTAGGTTACGCACGCACTGTGTGGTCAATGATAGACCTGAACACCCGAAAGGCTGTAGATCTAACAGTTGTAAGCGACATCAGCAATCATAAAGTTGACAAAGAGTGTCCAATCGATAAACCTGGCAAAATCGGGATTGTCTCATGCGAACCGGAGTATTTTCATGATGTAAAATATTCAGACCTGGATATCAACGGACATGTCAATACCTGCAAATATGTGGAGCATATCATTAACCTGTTTTCATCAGGCATTGAGCAAATTGTAGTTCTAAAAAGATTTGACGTCACATTCCTGTCGGAATCAAAGCTCGGAGACAGGCTTCACTTTCACCGTGCAACAGCCTCCGATCATGAAACTCAAATCGAAATTACCGGACATAACTCCCGGTCAATTTGCAGAGCTAAAATTACCTTTAAGAAATAAAAGCCGGATTTTGTCCGGCTTTTTTATTCCCATTCATTGATAAAAAAAATACCCTTAGCAATCGCTAAAGGTATCTTATACATAAAAAACGGTTTTTACTTCATACAATACAACCAGGCTTCTCTATATTCTTCCCGGTCATCCCTTATTTTATTCAGGTATTTCATAGCAGAATCCTTATCTGCAAATCCTTTCAGATAGGTACGCATCTTGCTTCCCATCTTTTTCACTCCAACATGAGGGACACCCAACTCTGAAAGCTGTTCTTTATGCCGGTTAGCTGCATGTTCGGTCTGGAAACTACCCAGCACGATAAAATAGTGCAACTCTTCGACTACGGAATCCTTACGTTCGACTGCTTGTTCTATCTTTTTCTCCACGACGACTGTATCCTTCATTATGACCGTATCTTTCTTGACCGAAGGCGTTACAGGGGAATGTGGTTTCGAAAACTCCAACCGCGAAATCATACCTGCACAACTGATGTTTGAGCGTTGATCCTTTACCGGAGATGAAAACACCCATAAAATCATTATGACTGCAGCAGAAGCCATAGCCCGAAGCATTTTGCGTTTACTGAAACGGATATGAATAATATCGCCCTCCTGCTCAGCAAACGGTTTGCGCTCGGCTAGTTGTGGTTTTGCTTTTTGCTGAATCTGATCCAATGTTTTCAATTGCAGCGGAGCAAAACCCAAACATTCAAGGTCTGTGGAAACATTATCTTTTGGTTCAAATAGCAAAGTTTGCTCTTCATCGAAAGAGAACTTTCCTATTTCCCCAAATTCAATACTCTTTTGATGAGATAATTCGGCATTGAAAATCCCGACCTCATTATTCAACAGACGCCGTGCTTCAGAATAGCTGATCCCCTGCGTTTGAGAAATTGATGAGATGAGAATCCCGTCATCATGCACCAAACCCGGATTAAAACAGATCTCCCGCGATGGAGGCAGAATGCTTGATTCTGTAATCAACGCATTATGCTGCTGTACCACAAAACCACCCCAGCCGGGAACAATCACGCAATCATTCTCGGTTAACAGGTATTCAATATGTGATATCAGAAGCTTCATCCGAATAATTTAATCTTTGAAACAGATGGGAAACTCTCGATAAATCCATTTGCTACGGCTAATAAACACCGAATTGCGGATCCACCTTCGTTTCATAGTGCAAAGATAATTTTTATTCGCACTTTTCCGCTAATATACTAAAGAAAGTTAGCAACAAAAACGATGATTTGCAGCACATTTCGCTTTTGATTCTGACATATTGCACCTATCCGGTTCAAGATTCACCAGAAGAGAAGCTTTTTTCATTTACCAAAGACATACGTGTAACTTAATTTTGTACTTTTGCACTCTGAATCAGAAAACACGATGATTATGATTGACAAAATTAAATCGTTGCTCGACGAAATATCCAACCTCACCGCTGCAAACCTTGAAGAGGTAGAAGCGTTGCGTATCAAATACCTCAGTAAAAAGGGCGAAATCACCAGCCTGATGAATGATTTCCGAAATGTTCCGGCTGAACAAAAACGTGAAGTTGGCCAGCTTATCAATCAACTGAAAGATAAGGCACAGGAAAAAATCAATACGCTCAAAGAAGTATTGGAAAGCCAAAACCTGGGCAGCGTAGAAGAAGACCTGACCCGCACGGCCTACCCTATTGCGTTAGGCACCCGCCACCCGCTTTCAATTGTCAAAAACGAAATTTGCGATATTTTTGCCCGCCTTGGATTTACCATTGCCGAAGGGCCTGAAATCGAAGATGACTGGCATGTTTTCTCTTCTCTCAACTTTGCCGAAGATCACCCTGCCCGTGATATGCAGGACACTTTTTTCATCCAGCGTAGTCCCGACGTGTTGCTTCGCACACACACCTCTTCTGTTCAGACCCGCGTTATGGAGAAAACTCAACCGCCTATCCGCATCATTTGCCCGGGTCGCGTGTATCGCAACGAAGCGATTTCATACCGTGCACACTGTTTCTTCCACCAGGTAGAAGCGCTGTACGTGGATAAAAACGTTTCATTTGCTGACCTGAAACAGGCTTTATTATACTTTGCAAAAGAGATGTTCGGAACCGAAACTAAAATCCGTCTCCGTCCTTCATATTTCCCATTTACAGAGCCATCCGCTGAAATGGATATCTCCTGTAACCTATGTGGCGGAAAAGGATGTCCTTTCTGTAAACACACCGGATGGGTAGAAATCCTCGGCTGTGGTATGGTGGATCCGAACGTATTGGAAGCTTGCGGTATCGACAGCAAAGAATACACCGGATATGCCCTCGGGATGGGTATCGAACGTATCACCAACCTGAAATACCAGGTAAAAGACCTACGGATGTTCTCCGAAAATGATGTGAGGTTCCTGCGACAATTTGAATCCGCCTACTAAGCTGAGTAAATCAGAAACAAATAATATAAAGAGTTGTGAGTTAACAGGGTAAATTTTATCTTTGCCGCTCACAACTCTTTTTACGTTAAACCAATACCACTATGCTGAATTATATTACCTGGACAGTAGATCCGGCCATTGTCAATATACTGGGCCGTGAAATCCGTTGGTACGGACTGATGTTTGCCATTGGATTCTGGATCGGATACAAGATTGTAGAGAAAATGTTTAAGCAGGAAAATATCGACCTGAAATGGCTCGACAGCCTGTTTATCTATGTCATCGCCGGAACGGTGATAGGTGCCCGTTTGGGACATTGTCTCTTTTATGCCTGGGATTACTATTCGGCTAATCCGATCGAAATTTTCAAAATCTGGGAAGGCGGACTCGCCAGCCACGGAGGTGCAATCGGTATTATTATTGCCATTTGGATCTATTCAAAGAAGGTAACACACCGGAGCATGTTGTTTACATTTGACCGTCTGGTTGTACCTGTAGCCTTGGTTGGTGCATTAATTCGTCTTGGAAACCTTTTCAATCACGAAATTTATGGCCATGCAACCAATTTGCCCTGGGCATTCCGCTATGTGACCAATCTTCAGGCCTGGAGACATGGAGCAGAACCAATTTTCTCCGATCCGTCACATCCTACTCAAATTTATGAAGCTGTGTGCTATATCCTTGTTTTTATCTTGTTGATGAACCTTTATTTCAAAAAGAAGGCGTGGCAAAAAGAAGGGCTTATATTCGGCATCTTCCTGAATGGGATATTCCTAACCCGTTTCTTTATAGAATTTATCAAGAACGATCAGGAAGCATTTGAAGCTAATATGCTATTAAATATGGGCCAATTGTTGAGTCTGCCGTTTATAATTACCGGATGTTATCTGGTATATCGGGCTTTAAATAAAAGAACAGAAAAGTAATAACTTCAGAATAATAATAATTTAAAGTCAAACTCATTTTGAATCGAGAATAAAGACAGTAATTGATATTAGCCTAGCTGAATTGACCTTATAGAATTAATTACACACATATGCAATGAATATAATCCGTAGGATATATCAACTTTGAATGATCTATTCGTATATAGATAAGAAATCCCCCAGATGAAGATATCTGGGGGATTTCTTTTTTTAGACACAGTATTTATCGCAAGTGTTATCTGGAACCACCGGCCCACCAGACTTTTTCTGTGTAGACATACTGACCGTTTCCAAATAAATTATAGATATTGGGGTTTGCCGTTACATCTGATGTACCGTAACAATATCTAAGAGGAAACTTGCCAAGACTATTCTTGGGATTATTAAGTTTGATAAAGTCCTGTTGACCTAAGGCCATGAGTCGTCTGTAATCATTATATGATTCGAGCGCTTCTCCTTCACCGCCATAGAAGCCCAGATACTTTTGAACCATTATCTCTTTCAAAGGATTTGCATCAAACAATGGTTTTACATTATTTGTAAGGTAAGATGAAATCTGTGAATCAGTAATCCCGACAGCACCTAAATCATTTTCCGCATTTACATCTTCAACCAGAGCGGTGATCTTTGTTGATATACAACTTTGTACAGCATCCTTTAATGCTGACCATGCGTTATCCGGATCATTAAGCCTGGCATAAGCCTCTGATTTCAAAAACTGTAATTCATGATAACTAAGTAATATTGTCGGGATCTTGAATGCAACATTATAGACCGGCATATCATAATAATCCATCACCTGATCAGGGGTTCCATTCGGAGCAGCAACGACATCTGTTGACTTTGTTCTTAGAGTCCAGTCTGGCCCCATAAATAACACACTACTTCTCGGGTCATTTCTTGCAACCAACTTATCAAGGAAACTCTGACTTACTGAAAAGTAATCCCGATCATAATAAAACTGAGCAAACGGACTGGCTGCATCCGTTCCCTGGCCATGATACATTGCATACTTACAATCTTCATCTGAAGAAGCGAACGACAAATCAGCCCATGAAATTATATTCTGCAGATCAGTAGATACATTGGTACTTCTATTCAATAGATGCATTGTATACCTGGCTTTTAAGCCATAAGCCATCTTTGTCCATAGCTTAGCGTTTCCGTTAAATATAAAGTCCTGAGAGCCCATTGAACCGGAATAAGCTTGATCTTTTCCTTTTAAATTGATAATTGCAGCATTCAAATAAGAAAAGATAGAATCATATACCGCTTTCTGACTATCTACTTTTGGTTGTAAAATACTATTATTACAGGCTTCAGACCATGGAACGTCACCAAACAGATCAGTCAGTACCGCGAGATTATAAGCTGTAAGAATTTGAGCAACACCAAGTGTCACTTTATTTCCAGCTTCATCACCAC
>JAUZOF010000270.1 GCA_030706585.1 Bacteroidota bacterium | reverse complement strand
TTTACCTTCAACTGCTTGTAGTGCGACGGAGTCATTCCGGTCTCCTTTTTGAAGCGGCTGGAGAGATAGGCCACGCTGCTGTACCCCATTTTATCGGATATTTCAGCCAGCGAAAGCTCTTCATAGGCAAGCAACTCCTTCACCCGTTCTATCTTTTGCAAAATGATGTAACGCTCTATGGTCATGCCCTCCATCTCGGAGAAAAGATTGCTCAGGTAGGTGTAATCGCGGTTCAGCTGGCTTTCGATAAATTCAGAATAGTTCGTTTTAGGCTGCTCCTCGGAATAATGCACCAACTTCACTACGGCATTTTTGATCCTTTCCACCATCCGTTCCGGCGTATTCTCAATGAGCTCAAAGCCCAGTTCTTTCAAACGCACAGCCAGTAAATCCATTTGTCCGCTTGTTAATTCCCGGTCAAGTTCCACCATACCCAAGTCAATGGAGCTGGCAGGAAATCCCAACTCCTTAAGCAGCCCGTCAAGCGCCATGACGCAACGGTTGCACACCATATTTTTGACGTATATCTTCATCTGTCACGGATTCTTTTTCTCAAAAGTAGGGCTTTTCTCTTTTGTTTCCTGAAAATGAAGAGTTAATCAATCTTTTCGGCCTGATAACCGAAGCCATTCAACGCGCCAATGATTTCTTCCGCAGCTACCGAGTCGGTTTCCACAGTCAATACTTTGGCAGGAACGGTTACATCTACGCTCCAGTTTCCGGCTCCGACGAGTTTATCGAGCAGGGCTGATACTTTTGCAACGCAGTTGTTGCAGTTGAGGCTGGTTTTGAATTTTAATGTTGCCATAATCTATTGTTTTTTATGTTTGTAAAATGCTTGGTATATGTTGTTGAACCCTTTCTGGGTTCGGGTTCGCTAAGTGTTTTTTTCCAAGGGTTTTACCCGTGGTTATTGAGATTCAATCCCTTCAGGATTGTGAAGAGCGCCAGCGTTCAGCGGCTTCAGGTCACTTGACACGTTACAAAATCCATTCAGGATTGCAGAATCAAACGATATATTAATCTGAGAAAATATTCATTCCCTCAATCACTCACCCCCTCATTCCCTTCAACCGGAGGCTATTCGTCACCACCGACACCGAGCTAAACGCCATCGCCGCCCCCGCAATCATCGGGTTGAGCATAAATCCGAACGCCGGATAGAGAGCCCCCGCTGCGATTGGGATGCCGATGAGGTTATAGATAAATGCCCAGAAAAGATTCTGGTGAATGGTGCGCACGGTCTGTCTGGACAGGCGAATGGCTTGTGAAATCAGGCGAAGATCGGAAGAAATGATGGTCATCTTGGCCACATCCATCGCGATATCGGATCCTTTTCCCATCGCAATGCTGACATCAGCCTGCGCTAAAGCGTGCGAATCGTTGATGCCGTCCCCCACCATCGCGACTATTTTACCCTCACGTTGAAGTTGTTGGATAAATCCGGCTTTATCAGCAGGCATCACCTCCGATTGGTAATGATTAACTCCAACCGATTGGGCTACGGCCCGAGCCGTCTGTTCATGGTCACCGGTCAGCATATAGACTTCGATGCCTTCGTTTTGCAGGTCGCGAATGGCTTCGGTAGAGGTCGGTTTTATCTGGTCGGCAATGGCAAATGCAGCCAGCAATTCATTTTCCCGGGAAAAGAAAACGACCGTTTTGGCCTGCTGTTGCCACTGCTCTATTTGATGTTGCATGTCATCGGCTATCGATACGCCCGCTTCACAACAAAGCTTTTCATTCCCCACGAAATAGTTTTGACCATTATATTCTGCCTGAACACCTTTCCCCGTAAGGCTTTCAAAGCGAGACAAAGGCAGTCTTTCCCCGCTGTCTGGCAACGCATGAATGACCGCTTCTGCCAAGGGATGTTCAGACTGCTTTTCGATGGCCAATAAAATCTGCCCCGCGTCCTTTTGATCTTCGTCAGGAACCGTCCACAACACATCGGTCACTTCCGGTTTGCCCTCCGTGATGGTTCCGGTTTTGTCCAGCACCACAGCATTCACACGAAGAGCCAGCTCCAGACTCTCAGCATCTTTTATTAATATTCCCTGCGAAGCGCCTTTGCCCATCCCCACCATTATTGCCGTGGGTGTAGCCAACCCCAACGCGCAAGGACAGGCAATCACCAATACCGTCACCATCGCCAGCAACGCCTGTGTAAAAGCATTTTCCCCACCAAATATCATCCAGAGCGCAAAACTCAAGATTGCTATCAATAGAATCACCGGCACAAAAATTCCGGCAATCTTATCCACTAAGTGCTGCACCGGAGCTTTACTGCCCTGCGCCTCCTGCACCATTTTGATGATGTGTGCCAGGATGGTTTCGCCTCCGACCTTCTCCGCTTCAAATACGAAACTGCCTTTTTGGTTGACCGTTCCGGCAAAGACTTTATCTCCGGGCATTTTCTCAACGGGCAAAGATTCTCCCGTTATGGTGCTTTCATCGACAAACGATGTTCCGGACACTAATACCCCATCTACAGCTATCCGCTCGCCCGGTTTCACTAAAAGATGAAAACCGACCTTCACCTGCGAAACGGGAATCTCCATCTCCGGCTCTCCCTCGGCTACGAGAGTTACGGTTTTGGGTTGCAGGCCGATGAGTTTCTTTATAGCTGAAGAAGTCACGGACTTTGCCCGCTCCTCCAGTAATTTGCCCAACATGACAAAGGCAATCACCACCGCCGAAGCCTCGTAATAAACATGCGGATGTAATCCCCGACTGTGCCAGAAGTCCGGATAAACCGTATTAAACAGGCTGAACAGGAAAGCAATCCCGGTACTCAATGCTACCAACGTATCCATATTGGAACGGCCTTTCAGTGCCAGACGAGCAGCATTGACAAAAAACTTCCGACCAAAAACAGTCAGTACCGGTAATGTCAATACCATCATTATCCAGTTGGCATAAGGCATATCCATCAAAAACATACCGATAATCACTACCGGCACGGAAAAGACTCCGGCCAGAATCGTGTTACGCTGCATCTGTTTATATTGTGTGCGGTGAATCTTTTCCACCTGATCGCCGTCCTCTTCTTCTACCAACAGGTCGAAACCGACATTATTCAATATAGACTTCAATGTTTCGGGAGAGGTTTTATCCGGGTCGTATTCAATCATCGCCATGGCATTGGCCAAATTGACCGAAACCGACGATACTCCTTGCTGCATCTTCAGCACGCTCTCCACGCTTGCCGAGCAGGAGGCGCAACTCATTCCCATGACGGGGAAACTTTTCTTTATTGTTGACATACGCTTTAGGGTTTGAGGGGTGATGGATTGAGGGTATGATAATTATTTACCCAAAATCTTTTGTCTTTTATCTCATCGCAAAATTAATGCTGCAATGAGCGCGATTTGTTATGCTATTTGCCTTAATCGTTATAAGATTTACAGGTTTAGTAAACATAGATATTCAAGCCATCTAAATACAAACCATTTGATTGTAAGTTTGTTCTGTAAACAATAAATACAATCTTATGACTGAAAAAGAACAAATACTGTACAAACGGGCTTATGCGCTAAGTCTTTTCACCATCTTCTATAATGTAGTCGAAGGAATTGTTTCGATGATTCTGGGGTATTCTGACGATACGCTTACCCTGTTTGGATTTGGAGTGGATAGTTTTATTGAAGTAATGTCGGGCATTGGCATTGCGGTAATGATCCGAAGAATCGGCCAAAACCCGGAAAGCTCGAAAAGTCCATTCGAAATACAAGCATTGAAAATTACCGGCACTGCGTTTTATCTTCTTTCGGCTGGATTGCTGGCGGGTATTGTGGTAAATATCATCAATCATCATAAGCCGGAAACCACCCTTTGGGGAATTGTAATTTCGCTGATCTCCATCCTGGTAATGATATGGCTGATGAATGCCAAAAAACGGGTCGGACACCAGCTCTACTCCTCTCCCATCCTTGCCGATGCTAATTGCACGAAGGTGTGCGTCTATATGTCTGTGGTACTGCTGGTCGCCAGCCTGATATATGAATTAACCAGTTTTGCCTATGCTGATGCAATTGGCGCGGCTGGCTTGATCTATTTCTCTATTATGGAAGGAAAAGAGGCTTTTGAAAAAGCGAAGGGTAAAGCGTGTTGTTGCGAATGTGATTGACACTTTTCATAAATAACAAAGCCGCAGACAATACTTCTTTGCGGCTTTGTTGTGGTAAGAAAAAAGGAAAGAATTATTTCGCCTCCCCCTTCACCATTACCAGCATCATCTTGAATTTATCAGTGGCAAAGAGAGCGTGAGGAATATGAGCCGGCATGACGATAGCCTCACCTTCGGTTAGTTCGTACGGCTGTCCGTCAATGGTAATCTTAGCCAGGCCTTCGATCACCACCGCCATTGCATCAAACGGTGCCGTGTGTTCACTCAGCCCTTCACCTTTATCAAAGGCAAAAAAAGAAACATTTCCACCGGACTGTTTGATTGATTGTTTGCTCACTACAGAGCCGTCTGCATAGGAAACAGCCTCTTTGAGTGAAAATTTCTTCGGGGGGACATACATTTTGAAATCCATCACATCTTCTTTTTTTGATAAATATTTCGGTAAACATCACCACACAAGGTATTGTTCAATCGCGCCAAATTATTTTAACAGATTTTTCATGCAAAAAACAGTCATCATATCTTTCTGAAAAGCAATAAAATAGCCCTGAGTCCCTTTCTAAATGGGCATTCCAGAGAGCAAATACAGTTCATTTGTATTGCAAATTCAGAAAAAAGCATTACTTTTGCAATGTGATTGTCCCATGGTGTAATGGTAGCACAGCAGATTTTGGTTCTGTTAGTCTGGGTTCGAATCCTTGTGGGACAACTAAGTAAACGTTTGATTATCTGAATGATGGTCAAACGTTTTTCTTTTCTATAACTTTGAGCTGAAAGCAGGCTCACTTTTAGTTAAATAGCTCAAAGCCAAGACTAAATTACATACATTAAGATAATCCGGACAGCTTTGATTGTATCTTTGCACGTCCAAAAATTATAGCAAAAGGAGTTTTTATGGAAATTGCAGCATTGGTATCGGGAGGAGTGGATAGCTCCGTAACCGTCCATTTGTTGAAAGAACAAGGTTACGACCCAACGATTTTTTACATCAAAATCGGGATGGAAGACGAGCACGGTTACATCGATTGTCCGGCAGAGGACGATATGGTAATCGTGAACTGGCTTGCCAAAAAGTACGGTTGCCGTGTGGAAATGGTATCGTTGCACGAAGAGTACTGGGAGCATGTCGTGTCATACACAATCGAGAATGTAAGACGCGGCCTCACGCCCAACCCCGATATGATGTGTAACAAAATGATCAAGTTCGGCTACTTTGAGCAGAACTGGGGAAAGGATTTCGATAAAATCTCAACCGGTCATTACTCCACAACGACCGAACATGACGGCAAACTATATCTTTCTACGGCAAAAGATGCCGTGAAAGACCAGACCTACTTCCTGGGTCAAATCACCCAACAGCAGCTTTCCAAAATCATGTTTCCTATTGGGATTTATGAGAAAAGTGAAGTGCGGCGCATTGCCGAAGAGGCTCGCCTGATCAGTGCACAACGCAAAGACAGCCAAGGCATCTGCTTCCTGGGAAAGATTCAATATAACGACTTTATCAAGCGTTATCTGGGCGAAAAACCGGGCAAGATTGTGGAGTTTGAGACCGGCAAGGTATTGGGTTCTCACCGCGGCTTCTGGTTCCACACCATCGGTCAGCGCAAAGGCATCGGACTGAGTGGAGGTCCGTGGTTTGTCGTGAAGAAGGATATTGAGAATAACATCATCTTCGTATCTAACGGATATGATCCCGAAACGCAATACGGTAATGTGGTTAACCTGAAAGGGTTCAATTTCATCAGCGGAGATCCGTTTGGAGACTTCGAAGGAGAGCGTGATATTACGTTTAAAATCCGTCACACTCCGGAATTTACAAAAGGTACGCTTGAGAAAATCGGAGACATTTATCGCATCCGTTCTGAAGAGAAGATCCAAGGTATTGCAGCCGGGCAATTCGGCGTGCTTTACGATACCGAAAGCAAACTATGCTACGGTAGCGGTGAGATTATTTAAGCGCATTCATTTTTAAGATAGGAACGTGATTCAAAATAATATAATCTTTTTGAATCACGTTTTTTATTCCTCGTCTGTAATAGCTACAGCTTCGGTCAGGTAATACTGAACAGGTATAAACCCCCTCTTTTTACCCTTAAATACATAACTAATTCCTGCTGACACAGTCATAAGACCATCATAATCAAAGTC
>JAUZOF010000027.1 GCA_030706585.1 Bacteroidota bacterium | reverse complement strand
GCGGAAAGACATGATTTCATTTTTGCGTTCAGCGGCCATACGGTCGAAGATTTTCTTTTGCAAGCCCTGGTTCATCTGGGTTTCGAGGCCGTTAAGTTGTCCGTCGCTCATCACATTTCCCCAAACGATATAGAACTGCGAACCGCTTGAACGTTTCTCCGGATTCACAGAGTCAGCCTGTCGGGCAGCTGACAAAGCCCCGCGTTTGTGGAAATATTTCGGATAAACAAATTCAGCCGGAATAGTATAGCTTGGTCCGCCGGTTCCCAATGATTTGCCGGCAGGTGCATTTTTAGAATTCGGGTCACCGCCCTGGATCATAAAGTCTTTGATGACACGGTGGAAAAGAGTTTCATTGAAATAACCCTCTTTGGCCAGCTTGATAAAGTTGTCGCGGTGTTGGGGAGTTTCGTTGTAAAGGTGTACTTTGATATTTCCCAAAGTGGTTTCGATAAGCACTAGAGTGCTGTCTTTCTGAGCATCCATGTTGTGAATTGTTGTTGTGAAAAGGATAAGTATTAAATAGAATATTTTCTTCATAAATCTTGGCGGATTGAGAATGCAAACTTACTACTTTTTAGGGAGTAAGGCAAATGAGAGAATCTGTTGAGCCAATTGAAAAAGGCGTTTAAACGGTGATTCAATCATCATTTAAACGCCTGATCATTATCTCTCAACCGGCTTGCCCTGACCGGCCCAGTCGTTAAACCCGCGGTCCAGTTCAATTACCGAAAAGCCTTTTTCGGACAGCTTCTGGGCTGCAATTTTGCTCCGGTGTCCGCTGCGGCAATAGACTGCTACCGGGCTCTTCTTTTTCAATTTAAGAATCTGATTGTCAAATTCCGGATTCTTTACATCGAAGTTTAACGCACCTTTGATGTGCCCGCTTTTGAATTCCTCAGGCGTTCGCACATCGACCAGTTGCATCTTTTTTTGCTTGATAGCCTTTTCAAAGTCGTTTACTGAAAGCGATTGAATTTTTCCGCTCTGAGCCATTGCTGTTCCCATCCCGATGAACAATAGTAGCATGCTGATCCACTTCTTCATTGCATTCTGATTTTAATTGGAGTATTCATTATCTGTTAAAACAAATTGTATGCTATAACAAAGCAAGTTAGTGGATTGTTTTTAATGTGTCGTGAGATAAATTCATTTTCAGAAAACCATTGAGTTTAACCTAAACTGATGTTGTATATGAAAGCAAAAGTAATTCTGTTGTGTATTCTGGGAGTAATGTCGTTTATGACTGGAAATGCCCAGACCTCCTCTGGAAATGCTTTACCACGTTCGCATAAAGCGGATACTCTGACCATCGACTCGCTTTTTACTGCCATTTTCCCGATAAACCTGTATGATGCGAGAAAAAGCCATATTCTGAGTCTTTTTAAAACCCCGTTTCATGAGAATATCACTGAGCTTACGGATATACGGGTGCATACTTTTACACAAGGAAAAAATGTTATGAGGCTAAATTATATGCTGAATGACCAGGGGTTTGTGCTTGATTACTTATGCCTTCATGATGATGTGATGCGTCTGGGGATGGGTTTCCGGATTGGTATGTCCAGAGATGTCTTTAATAAAATTGTCAGGATAAATACGACTCAGGATATTGTGGTGATTTTTAATGATTATCAAACCGTGCGCTGTATATTTTTCTTCAAAGAGAATAAGTTGATTCATATCATTATCTCCCCCGAACAATATGGCCGTTCAGTATGGTGGTCGGAAATTTTGACAGATATTTATGGCGTAAATCAGGGTTTGTAAATGTTTTTATGCCAAAATGGCTTATAAGTTTCCTTTTTATGCCTTGGTATCTTATTTGTGGTTATATAAGTGAAGGTGTGGTTGAATGGCGGTAGGCAGGTTTGGAAAGGCCGTCACTAAACATATAAAAGCAAGACAAAGAAAGGAGATTAAGATATGAATCTGAACAATTTCACAATCAAGTCGCAGGAGGCGATACAAAAAGCGGTTCAATTGACTGCTGAGAAAAATCAGCAGGCGATTGAACCGACTCACATTCTGAAAGGAATCATGACCGAAGGCGAAAGCGTAGTCAACTTCCTTTTCCAAAAGCTGGGTGTGAATATTCCCAATATTCAGACGATCATCGACCGCCAGCTGGAATCTTATCCCAAAGTTACGGGCGGAGAGCCTTACCTGAGCCGTGAGTCGAATGCTGTATTGCAAAAAGCCGTAGAGCTCTCAGGACAAATGGGCGACCAGTTCGTGTCGCTCGAACACATCATCTTGGCGCTATTGATTGAGAAAAGCACCGTTTCTTCTATCCTTAAGGATGCGGGCGTGACGGAGAAAGAACTTCGTGCCGCCATCACCGAACTCCGAAAAGGGGAGAAAGTTAATTCTCAATCAGCTGAAGATACCTACAATGCGCTGAATAAATATGCTATCAATCTGAACGAACGGGCTCGCAGCGGTAAGCTCGACCCGGTGATCGGGCGCGACGAAGAGATTCGCCGCTTGTTGCAAATCCTTTCCCGTCGTACCAAAAACAATCCCATATTAATAGGAGAACCCGGTACAGGTAAAACTGCCATTGCCGAAGGGCTGGCACACCGTATCGTGCGCGGCGATGTGCCTGAAAACCTGAAATCGAAGCAGGTCTTTTCGCTCGATATGGGGGCGCTTATTGCAGGCGCCAAATACAAAGGTGAATTTGAAGAACGTCTGAAGTCAGTCGTTAACGAAGTGGTCAAAGCTGAGGGCGAGATCATTCTCTTTATCGATGAAATCCATACGTTGGTGGGAGCCGGTAAGAGCGAAGGAGCGATGGATGCCGCCAATATCCTGAAACCCGCTCTGGCGCGGGGAGAATTGCGTGCCATCGGTGCCACCACGCTTGATGAATATCAGAAATATTTCGAAAAAGATAAAGCGCTCGAACGTCGTTTCCAGACCGTGAATGTGGATGAGCCGGACGAACTGAGTACGATCTCTATCCTCCGTGGACTGAAGGAGCGTTACGAGAACCACCACAAGGTGCGGATCAAAGACGAGGCGATTATTGCCGCCGTTCAGCTTTCGCACCGCTACATCACCGACCGCTTTTTGCCCGATAAGGCCATCGACCTGATGGATGAAGCGGCTGCCAAACTGCGATTGGAGGTGGATTCCGTTCCCGAAGATCTGGACGAAATTACTCGTCGCATCAAGCAGCTGGAGATTGAGCGCGAAGCCATCAAACGGGAAAATGATCAAGCCAAACTCGAAGGGCTGAACAAAGAGATTGCCGACCTGAAAGAGGACGAAAAGCAGTTGAAAGCCAAATGGGAATCAGAACGCACATTGATCAGCCGTATCCAACAGACGAAAATTGAAATCGAAGACCTGAAGTTTCAGGCCGATCAGGCAGAACGCAACGGCGATTACGGTAAAGTGGCCGAGATTCGTTACGGTCGCCTGAAAGAAAAAGAAGCGGGGATCGTCAAGGCACAAGAAGAACTGCACCAGATGCAGGGTGCTACCGCGATGGTGAAGGAAGAGGTTTCTGCCGATGATATTGCTGATATTGTTTCGCGCTGGACGGGCATCCCCGTGAGCAAGATGATGCAGAGTGAACGGGAGAAACTGCTTCACCTCGAAGATGAGTTACACAAACGCATCGTCGGGCAAGATGAAGCGATCACCGCCGTGTCGGATGCAGTCCGTCGCAGCCGTGCCGGATTGCAGGATCCGCGACGACCGATCGGTTCGTTTATTTTCCTTGGAACGACTGGTGTGGGTAAGACCGAATTGGCGAAAGCGCTGGCGGAATACCTCTTTGATGATGAAAATATGATGACCCGCATCGACATGAGCGAGTATCAGGAAAAGTTCAGCGTGACCCGCCTGATCGGTTCGCCTCCCGGATATGTGGGCTACGATGAAGGTGGCCAGTTGACCGAAGCAATTCGTCGCAAGCCTTACTCCGTGGTGCTGTTTGATGAGATTGAAAAGGCACACCCCGATGTGTTCAACACCCTACTGCAAGTGCTGGATGATGGCCGTCTGACCGATAACAAAGGTCGCGTGGTGAATTTCAAGAACACCATTATCATCATGACCTCCAATATGGGCTCGCCCATCATACGCGAGAACTTCGCGATGCTGACCCATGCCAACCGCGATCAGGTGATCGAAAAGACGAAATCTCAGGTGCTGGAACTTTTGAAGCAGACTATTCGCCCAGAGTTTCTGAACCGTATCGACGAGGTGATCATGTTTACCCCGCTCGATGAATCGGAAATCGCCCACATCGTGGAGATGCAACTGAAAGGGGTAATTGATCTGCTGGCAGGCAACGGACTGACGTTGACCTATACACCGGCTGCCTTGCAGTTCATCGCCAGCGAAGGCTTCGACCCGCAGTTCGGAGCCCGTCCGGTGAAGCGAGTCATCCAACGCTATGTGCTCAACGAACTCTCGAAAGCGATCCTCTCCGGTTCGGTGGATAAAACTAAACCGATCGAGATTGATGTTAAGGGTGGGATGCTGGTGTTTAGATAAGTTGAATTGATGCTAATAGAAACTCTCCCAAAGTGCAATACTTTGGGAAAGTTGATAACTTTAGAGAGGAGTAAGAATATTTCCAATAGTAATTTTGGACAGTATAGAATTGTCCATAAGGAGGAATTTTTGCATCAAGGAAAAGAAATGGCTGCAATTCATAATTGAATTGCAGCCATTTCTTTTTTTTACATATCAGTTTGAATATAAAGGATTCGTATATGAGTAATAGTAATAGTTTGACAGAAAATTATATTTTACCTGAATAGTCTTTGACGGTTTCTGATTCAAAATATTTGTCAGATCAAAAGATGTGAGATTGTAATATGTTGTTGTCCCCGTCTCCCCATTTTTATCAATCCTGTATTCCAGCTTTAAAGTATCGCTATTGGTTTGCTGTGCGTCATTATATATCAGTACAGGTGTATGATCTTTACTTGAACCCACATAATAAGAGTAAAGTGTCAGGTAGATATTACTTCCCTGGGTAGAAATATAATGAGCTTCCATTCCAGCTAAAGGGTCTTTAGAGAAAACAGTGTCAGCAGCATCATTTTCAATTTCTGTAATATTCAAAAGGGGGAACTTGTTCGCATATACCTCTGTTACTGTGTAATACGAGCTGCTTACTTGATTATCATAGTTGACCGTAAAGGAGGCCATTAATCTGTCATTTACCTGATAGCTATTGAATTCGGTAGATTTAAACAGATATCCGTTATCTGACCTGAAATACTTAATGCCGTCAATTGCAACAACGCTACCGGTTAATCCCTGCATCGTCTGATAATTTCCTTTTCCTTCTAGACAGGAAGTCGCAATAAATAGTAATGATGAAAATAGTAATAGATTAATAACTGAACGTAATACTTTCATAGTGGTTATATGTGTTTATAAGATTAATGACTGTCGAAAACGGCTCTCAAGCCAGCCTGAAGAGTGACATCTAAACGTTGTTGTTTGTGGATGTTATCAATGTTGCTATTGTTGTCAAAATAGTAGGATAATGCCGGTTCAAGGTATAACCTCATTCGTTGGGATAATTTGTAATTAGCACCGCCTCCAATATAGGTTGACCATTGAAGCTTATTCTCGAGGTCGTGTTGTACTTTAGTGTAAACAACATTACCGTCCTTCTGAACGCGGTCTCTCCATCGCCCACCAATGTTCTTTTCGACCATTCCGCCTGTTTTAATATAGAATGAGAAACGTTCGTTTTCAGCAAATCTATAAGCGATACTCAACGGGAGGCCCAGATAATAAAGCTCCTGGATTTCATCTGTAAAATAGAGAGAAGTGTTTGAAGTCTGCGTACTTCTCAAATAGGTTCCGGTGATTCCGGTTTGTAGTGCAAACTTATTGCTGATCTCATTTTCCAACGAGATACCCAGGGAAATGGGCAAATCATGCACAACAGTCGTGTTAGATGTCTCTGTTGATGTTTGATTGTCAGAGATAATCGACATCAGTTGATCCATTTTTGCAGTAGTTCGAAGTGAAGAGAATTCACTTTTGCTCTGACTGCCTTCGGGACCGGTTAATGCTAGCTGTAATCCCAGGCTGCTATGCAGGCCAGACGTGTTTTGATCTGCATTGGATGCCAATTCATTTCCAGCGTTTGCAAAATCGTCTATTTCACTTTGGGTTGCGACTTTGGTTGCAGCAGCTTCTGGATTACCATTTTCAGCAACATTCGAATTATCCCGGACAGTTGGAGTGTTTGTTGCATTGTTATCGGTAAATTCTTCTTTAGCTATATTGAATTTAGTGTTAGCGCGATGTTTTTTTGTTACTGCAACTGCTTGATGATTTGCTGTGAAATCTTGTTTCCCGGTTTTTTTGTCCTGTTTTTGAACGGCATTATTCGCCGCAAATATTATGTTTTCAGCCGCATTATGAAATATTGCTGTCTTTGATTTATCTGAAATAACCGATGCTGTTTGGTTCGGAGTTTTACCAATAAAAGTCAGATAGCCAATGGTTCCGACCAGAAATAGCCCCACAGCCGCCACAGCCACTCTTCCCCAAAGTGGAATTATGGGGCGCGACTTTCTCTTTGGCAATGCCTGTTCTATGGCATTCCAGCAGGAGTCCGGAAGATCAGTCTCCAGATTGGTTAGCTTTTGGCTAAAGAGTTTGTCAATATGGTTGTCGTTTATCTTCATATTTATTTGCTAATCAAAACTGTTGCGATATAGGTATATCTTTTATCTGAATAAATATCCGGTTGGCTAAGCTTTACCAGTTTTATATAGTAATTTTCCAAAATAGTATCTGTCCTGAAAGCAGATATCGTATTTAAAGTGAATGAGTGCTTAACATTTCCTTTTGAAAATGTAAAAGCAGCAACAGCATTTCCCTGCCAAAAGCACATTGCTCCTACAGGACATCTTGAATCGTTGGGTACGGAATCAAGTTTTAATGAAATATTCTCACTCAGGTTTTTATAAGAAACTCCCTGCCAGATACATGTAGTGTCATTTACTCTCAGGTAGTTGGAGTTGATAACCTGCTCATTGTTCCGGCAACTATTCACAGATAGTATTAAGATTATCCATAATGCAATCAGCCCCTTTGATTTGAGTTTAGATTTCATAACCTGATTTCTTATAAAAGCTCGTTAATCCTTTTCTGTAAAAGCATTCGCGCCCGGGTTAACTGTGAGCGAGAGGTACTTTCCGTAATTCCGAGTATATCAGCGATTTCTTTGTGAGAATACCCCTCGATTGCGTACATGTTGAATACGGTTCTGAAGCCGGGGGGGAGTTCACTGATTATTTTCATCAGATCTTCTGCTGAAAGCTCTTCAATGACTGTATTTTCTGTTTTTACATTAACCGAAATATTTGTGTCTATATCAAGAGCTTCACGAAGTAGATCATTGCGTCTAAGGTATTCGAGAGAGGTGTTCACGAAAATTTTTCTGACCCATCCCTCAAATGAACCGATAAACTGGTAGGCGTTCAGATTTGAAAACACCCGGATAAACCCCTCCTGAAGGAGATCCTTAGCCAATTCATATTCACCGGCATAACGAAAACAGACTGACATCATTTTACGCGCATAAGTATCATATAGCTCTTTCTGAGCTTTACGATCCCCCTTAATGCACGATTCAATCAGTTGCTTTTCGTTTATCATCTTGTGATACAAAATTATAGATGCAGGGTTTTTCCTATTTGCTGCAAGTATCGGCAAAATAAATAAAAAATCGCGGTTTGGGCAATCGTTTGATTATATTTGTTAAATACTTCCGTATTACCGAATGAGTAAGGATTTACCCTTCCTGTAAATAAAAAACTCCCGCAATCAAAGAAAGCGGGAGTCTGTATATATGAAAAGAGTTTTCTTAGTTCAGTTTGTGGATTACCAATCCTGAGCGAAGTTTAGGCTCGAACCAGGTAGTTTTAGGAGGCATGATGTTGTCTGTATCGGCAATATCCATCAATTGTTTCATAGAAACAGGATAAAGTGCTAATGCTGCTTTCATTTCACCGCTGTCTACACGCTGTTGAAGTTCTCCTAATCCACGAATACCTCCAACGAAGTCCACACGTTTAGACGAGCGAAGATCTTTGATATCGAGAACCTGATCCAGGATCAGGTTTGAAGAGATAGTTACGTCCAGAACGCTGATAGGATCGTTGTCGTTGTAAGTTCCCTCTTTGGCAGTCAGTGAATACCATTTACCACCTACATACAGTGCAAAGTTGTGCAATGCATTAGGTTTATAGATTTCAGCACCTTTCTCTTCTACGATGAAGTTTTCAGAGATTTTAGCGATGAATTCTTCTTCGCTCAAACCGTTGAGGTCAGTAACCACGCGGTTGTAGTCGATGATGTTCAGTTGGTTGTCAGGGAAACAGACAGCCAGGAAGAAGTTGTATTCTTCGTCACCGGTATGGTTTGGGTTTTGTTTTGCTTTTTCAGCACCCACCAATGCAGCAGCTGCAGTACGGTGGTGACCGTCAGCAATATACAGGTAAGGAATACCAGCAAACAGTTCGGTGATGCGAGCAATAGTTGTATCGTCTTCGATTTTCCAGAAGTGGTGACCGAAACCATCAGGTGCAACGAAATCGTATTCTGCAGGACCTGCTACGGTTGCTTTTACGATTGCATCTAATTCTTCCTGATATGGGAATGCGAAGAATACCGGCTCGATGTTTGCATTGTTGATGCGAACGTGAATCATACGGTCTTCTTCTTTATCACGACGGGTCAATTCGTGTTTTTTGATTTTGCCGCTCAGGTAGTCTTCTACGTTAGCGCAAACTACCAGTCCGTATTGAGTGCGGCCGTTCATGGTTTGAGCGTACACGTAGTACATTTCTTTTTCGTCTTGCACCAACCAGCCTTCTTTCTGGAACTTAGCAAAGTTTTCTACCGCTTTATCGTAAACAGGCTGAGTGTGTTCGTCAGTTCCTGCCGGGAAGTCGATTTCAGGTTTGATAATGTGATACAACGATTTATCATTGCCGGCAGCTTCTGTACGAGCTTCTTCCGAGTTTAATACATCATAAGGGCGTGAAGCCACTTCTTCTACTAATGCCTGAGGAGGACGTACTCCTTTAAATGGTTTGATTTTTGCCATTGTAGTTATATAGGTTTAATTAAACGCTAAGACACAAAGACGCACGGTCTTTCGTTTGTATTGTAAATTAGATTTGCTCTGATTATAAGCAAAACAGCTCTTTTTAAAAGCGGTGCAAAACTACAAAATATCTGAGAGATACCCAATTGCTAATGCAAATTTGCAGGAACTATCTCACCTCTTTTGGAGGGGCGGGGGAGGTCATTCTAACTCCACCACCGTAATGCCCGCTCCACCGAATTGCACATGTTCATCGCGGAATTTCTTCACGCCATGAACCGTTTTCAGATAATCGCGGATAATTTGACGTAAGGCTCCTGTCCCCGTTCCATGCAGGATGCGGACTTGTGCCACACCTACCAATATCGCATCGTCAATGAAATAGACCACAGCCTGCAACGCTTCATCGCCGCGCATGCCCCGCACATCTATTTCCTGCTTGAAATTCATCTTGCGTTCGTAGATATCATCGGCGGTTTGTTGGCTGACGAAGGTCGATTTGGGAGTCTCTTTCTTAATCTGGTTTTTGCTCATCTTTTCGAGACGTTCCAGTTGTACGGTCGATTTGAGCATTCCAAATGCTACCAGTGCATTTTTACCATTGATTTCAAGCACTTCTCCAATCGTTGTTTGTCCTTTCAGACGCACTGCATCGCCTGTCTCAATGATTTCCGGACGGAATATTTTCTTCTGACCGTCTGCCGGTTTCTGTGGTTTGCCCTGTTTTTTGCGCTCTTCCCGCTCCTGAATCTTTTTGATTTTACGGGCAATCATATCGTCGTTAGCCGCCTCTTGTTCAGCCAGTTTGGCTTTGAACTCCTCCATCTCCTTGCGGGCGAGTCGGGTCGATTCTTTTTCAGCCTGAGCCTCCTTGATTTTTCGGATAGTATTTTCTACCATGGCATTGGCTTCAGCCAGAATACGTTCTGCATCGGCTTTGGCCTTAGCCATTAGCTCTTTTCGCTGAGCAGCTATTTTGTTGAGGTCTTCTTCATATCTGACAGAGAGGTCTTCCAGTTTTTTCTCTTTCTGGCGAATGGTCTGGCGTTTGCTTTCCCAATAACGTTTGTCACGGACAATATCCTGAAGGTACTTGTCCATATCGATATAGTCCGAACCCACTTTTTCCGAAGCATCGGCAATCACATCCTCCGGCAATCCGATTTTACGGGCAATTTCCACCGCAAACGAGCTTCCCGGATTTCCGATAGAAAGCTTAAACAGCGGTTGCATCAGGTGACGGTCATAGAGCATGGCTCCGTTGATGATTCCTTCGTGGTCTTCAGCAAAATGCTTCAGATTCTGGTAGTGGGTGGTGATGACTCCGTATGACTTATTGCGGTTGAAGCGGTCCAGCAGGGCTTCGGCAATCGCACCACCAATCTGAGGTTCGGTACCGCCCCCGAATTCGTCAATCAACAGGATTGAGTTTTCGTTGCAACGGCGCACGAAGTGCTTCATGTTGGTGAGGTGCGAGCTGTAGGTACTCAGGTCGTTTTCAATGGACTGTTCATCACCGATGTCAATGAAGATATCGTGGAAAATACCGGTTCGTGAACTCTCATATACCGGAATAAGTAATCCACTCTGCAACATGTATTGCAGTAATCCCACTGTTTTGAGACACACCGACTTACCACCTGCATTTGGCCCGGAGATAAGCAGGATACGACTCTTTTCATTCAACTCAATATCGAGTGGAACGACCGATTTGTTCTGTTTCTTGTGAGAAAGGTAGAGTAGGGGGTGGATGGCCCGTTGCCAGTCAATCTGTCTTTTGTTTTCGAATGTAGGCAGGATGCCGTTTATTTCTATGGAGAATGAGGCTTTAGCCCGGGTGAAGTCTATTTCACCTAAATAATCGTAAGAGCCGAGGATGTCTTCGGCAAAGGGGCGTATTTCGTCCGCCATTCTCACCAGAATGCGGATTACTTCCCGACGCTCTTCTCCTTCAAGTTCGCGGATGCGGTTGTTGGCTTCTACGACTTCTGCCGGTTCGATGAAAACCGTTTTACCGCTGGCAGACTCATCATGTACGATTCCTTTGATTTTTCGCTTGTAAGCGGGTGCTACCGGAATCATCAGTCGGCCATCGCGCATGGTGGGTGCCTGGTCTTTTTCCACGATTCCTTCAGCCTGAGCTGCACGCATGATGGATTGCAAACTGCGTGAAATAGAGCTGGATGTATGGATGATTTCACGACGGATACGAGCCAGTTCGGGCGATGCATTGTCTTTTACCCGTCCGAATTTGTCCAGGATTTTATCTATGGAAATAAGAATCTGCGGAAAAAGTATGACATTAGCCGTCATTTCTGTCAGATAGGGATATCTGGCCTCTCCCTCCTCCTCGTTTTTGAAAAAACGGGCAATGTCGCGTATGGTCTCCAACGAACGACGCAGGTCAAACAGCTCCGGTTCGTCGAGGAAAGTTCCTTCCACACGAATGCGTTTCAGTGGAATGCGAACGTCAA
Organism: Bacteroidota bacterium; assembly: GCA_030706585.1. GTDB lineage: Bacteria > Bacteroidota > Bacteroidia > Bacteroidales > UBA7332 > CAXXIC01. The sequence goes on along the minus strand of JAUZOF010000027.1, from coordinate 5,491 downwards.
AAAAGTAGTTGGCAGGAAATTCGTCCTCCAGTTGCAGGATACGCACCATCTCTTCGGTGCATCCGAGGCGGGTTTTCACCTCTTCGTAGTGGATGGAAAAATCCATCTCATGCACTTTGTCTTTGCCCAGCAGACTGAGGCATTTATCTGATATCAATTGGCGGATTTTGTCAAATCCGATTTTCTCTTCGAAATTATTGGGGTAAATCACTTATGATTGGGAATTATTTTCTGAAATGAAAGTATTGAGGTTCCTGGCGGATTTGAACCCTTAATGGCATTAACAATGAAATAATTGTTTATACTGATTTATTTCGTCTATAAAGAAAAGGTCTAGAACAAACTCTCAGTGATTAAAGAGATCGTCTCTTTTCAGATACTGTTTTCGTGTATATCTTTTTGTCTATGCCAGAAGCCTTAAAGCCCATCCTTTGGAGGGGTTTGGGAGGTCTCTTATTTTATATACTCCTGCATCTGCCCAACAATCAGAGCGTTTGCCGCAATGATGCAATAGTTGGGTTCTTTACGGAAACGAATCACCTGACCACCGGCCTCTTCGATAATGACCGTGGCAGCAGCTACGTCCCAGTCTTTGAGGTTCATTTCCCAGAATCCGTCAAAATATCCAGCTGCAATGCAGCAAAGGTCATAAGCCGCTGATCCCAGGCGGCGGATGTCACGGCAATGCGGAAGAATGCGGGCGATATTATCGGTGTTGTTGTCCGGATTGGTTCCGTGGTCGTAAGGAAAACCGGTACAAAGCAGGGATTGGTGCAGTTCGGTTTTGTTGGAGACGTGGATGGATTTTCCGTTGTGGAATGCACCCTGGCCTTTTATTGCGTAGAAGAGTTCATCCATGAACGGTGCATATACAACGCCCATAATGCCTTTGCCTCTGTATCTCAAACCTATCGATACAGAAAATATAGGAATTCCCTGTGCAAAGTTAGTGGTTCCGTCCACCGGGTCGATTACCCAGCAAAAGTCAGAGACCATTTCGTTTAGACCGCTCTCTTCGGCGAGGACTTGATGGTCAGGATAAGCGTGGCGGATTTGCTCGATGATGTACTCTTCGCTCAGTTTGTCGGCGATGGTAAGCAGGTCGTAAGAGCTTGACTTGGTTTCGATGGAAAGCTCTTTTTTGCGGAAATATTCGAGATGTATTTTGCCAACCTCTTTAGCCCAGGTAATTGTCTGTGCGAGGCATTCATTGATGTCAAACTCTTTGTACATTATAAATCAGAATTAATTTGCTGAATGTCGCAAAGGTACGAATTTATTCAGTGTAATCAGGCGGTTTTTACTCTTCTCCCTCCATGTCGCAAATAGGAATCTGGCGGCGAAATGCTTCCTTGAACGAGATCAGGGAAACCGTACGCGAAAGCCCCAGTGGCTGGAGTTTGTCGTGGATGAGATTCAGCAGGTCGTTGTTGTTTTTGGCATATATCTTGATGAAGAGGTCGTATTCGCCTGTAGTGTAATGGCACTCAACCACTTCCGGTATGGTTTGCAGGGCTTCTACCACGTCATTGAAGTGTACGGGATCTTTGAGAAATAACCCCATATAGGAGCAGGTGTCATACCCGATTTTTGTAGCATCGATGATGTACTCCGACCCTTTGATGATGTTGAGTGAAGTCAGTTTTTGTACGCGCTGGTGAATCGCTGCTCCGGATACGTTACATTCACGGGCGACTTCAAGGAAGGGGATACGTGCATTGCCAGCGATCAGCTTTAGGATTTTGATGTCCAGACTGTCTAATTGATGTTGTGCCATTGCGGATAAAGTGTGTGAGTTGATATTTCTGTCTTACAAAATTATCATTTTTCGGGGAGAATTGAGTCGAACTTTCTTCTTTTTGTTGTAATTTGTAGCCAAATTGTGTGTCCAGACAATAAATTGAAATAAAATCGTGCCGAAAATGATTCAGATAGAAACCTTAACGACAATAACAGATTGTTATCAGGAGTTTGTGGAGCAGCTCTATATATCATCTTTTCCTCCGGAAGAGCGGCGGAATTTCAAGGATTTAATGCCTTTGTGTCAGTCAGAATCTCGACAAACTTTTAATTTGATAGTGAAGGGTGGAAAACCTGTCGGATTTCTGATTAGCTGGCATCTCGATGATTTCGTTTTTCTGGAGCATTTCGCCGTAGATCATCATTTGCGCGGACGCGGGATAGGGAAGGAGTCGATACGACTTTGGCTTTCCATGCAGCAGCTGCCGGTTGTGCTTGAGGTGGAGCCTCCGGTACATGCCGATCAGAAAAGGCGCATTTCGTTTTATGAGCAATTGGGGTTTCGTCTTTATAATGTCGATTATTGGCAGCCCCCTTATTCTCCGGAGAAGAGTGCGGTCAGGTTGTTATTGATGGGTTATGGAGATATTGATGTGATAAAACAGCTTGATGCAGTTACCGGAAAATTGAGGCAAATTGTATATCGTTGAATCTCCCTCAAATATTTTAATATGATTTTAAGGTTGATTTTAAGTTCTGTTTAATGTTGATGTTGTAATCTTTGTATCCTGAAGATGTAGCAATCTTCATCTCTTCAATGCGAAGAACAACAAACAACAGCAAAATACAAACCAAACTTTTGGAATCTCTGTGAAGAGTCAGATCCTCTGCCTGAACAAGGCAGAGGATTTCAAAGGTTTCTCTCTTCTTCCCTTTTTACAAAAACAACAATCATTTTTGTCTGAATTCAAGTTTGGAAACTTCTTAAAGTTCTCTTTACTGTGTTAATGTCGTAGGTTTACGTTGGTGTTTGATAAACCAAAAGCGAATTTGAATGTTTTACTACCCGTGAGTTTTTTCTTATGAATGATGGGATCGGCGTAAGCCGATTCTCGAAATAAGCGCAAAGAGATTTAGCAATCGTTATCGGGCCTGATGAAAAGCCGTTTTTACAATCGGGGTTAAATCGCTATCTTTGCGCACTGATTTTTTAAACAGCACTTTTGCACTGAAAATATGTATCATACTATCACTAAATCATACGACAATCTTAAAGCTGCACATCGTCAATGGCGCCATTGCGGGCACTGTGCATTTGCACATGGCGAAAACTGGCGCATCGATATCTCCTTTCGTGCAAAAGAGTTGGATCATCAGCATTTTGTTTATGATTTTGGAGCATTGCGTCCGCTTAAAGCGCAACTGGAATACTATTTTGATCACACCCTGTTGATTGATGAGGATGATCCGGAGCGTGTTTTCTTTGAAGATATGCATGCCCGAAAGTTGGCCGATGTGCGCATTGTGCCGTCCTGCGGAGCTGAAGGATTGGCAGAGTTTGTTTTCGGGCTTGCTGATAAGTTTATCCGGGAAGAGACCGGTGGACGTGTTTTCTGCTCAAAGGTTGTTGTATATGAAGATTCCAAAAACAGTGCCGCATATGAAGGATTTACAGAGTAACAGCTCTGCTTCATTGCCGGTTTACGAGACCTTTTACGCTTTTCAGGGAGAGGGTACACACATTGGTCGTGCTGCATTTTTTATCCGGACTTTCGGTTGTCCGGTGCAATGTAGCTGGTGTGACTCTATCGGAACCTGGCACAAAGATCATCTTCCCGCAAAAATAGAAAAGATTCCTGTGGCCGAACTGGCCCAGATGGCCCGCATGAGTGGAGCTTCGTTTGCTGTAATTACCGGTGGAGAACCGGCAATCTATGATTTGACAGCGTTGACTACCGCATTGCATGATCAGGGATTGCAGACCCATATAGAGACTAGCGGTGCCTATTCTATCCGTGGGGATTTTGACTGGGTAACCGTGAGCCCGAAGTGGAATATGCCTCCGTTGGCAGAGAATGTACAGAAAGCCAGCGAGATAAAGATTATCATGGAGAATGCTAATTCGGCGGAAGAGTGGTGGAATGAGATTGGTGAATATTGCGTCCCCAATGCAATCCGTGAAACTGCGCCCGATATCTGGCTTCAACCGGAAGCAAACAGCTTAAGCACTGAATTGCTGGATGGTATTACCCGTGCCGTTAAATCGCATCCCCGTCGTTACCGGGCCGGAGTGCAGTTGCACAAGGTGTATAACTGTGATATGCTAGATCCGAATAGCAAAGCGCCGATAAGTTTGAAATGAAAGAAAAGAAGGAAATTAAGATAATTGGCTGGTAGTCAGATGTGGCTATGTGCTGATGTTGCATACAGTTTCATTGATTGAAGAATTTATTGAAGCGTCATTATTTTCGAATAGTGACGCTTCTGTTATTTTACGTTCAAAATACTTTCAATAACCGAGCTGAACCACTGTGTTTGACCGGTTCAATTTGCTGAATGGCATTTTCCTTTCCAAACTCCACCCCAATTCCCAAAATCAAAGACTGATTGACGGTAAAATCCTCTTTGTAAACGTCATCAAACTTGAGCTGGAAATTCTGAGGCTCAGCGGGTGCATTTGTCGAAAGCCAGTCGCTGATTTGTAATTTCCGGGTGTAGGGTAATACTCCTTTATAAGAGTCGTAGCTTTTGCCGTTCTTTGCAAGGTATACATCAGATATTGCCCCTAGTGTCGCAATCAGGCGAAAATAAGGAAGATTCCGGACATTGGTGAGCTGGTACTCCGGTTGAATCGCCGGAAAGGAGACCTGCGCACACATCCCGTCGCGATCAACTGTGTATTCCGGCAATACTTGTATCGTCTGCTCCAGAATGCGTCTCTTGTTGGGCGTGAATCCTTCCAATACCTTTCCATATTTAGTCAGATAAAGTCCCCTTGCGCCGTGTTCACTCTCTGTATCCTGAGTTTGTATGGATTTGCACACGGCATTCAGGGTGCCGATTACCGGGTAGTCAGCCAATCGAAACAAATCTTTCAGTGTGTTGAATATGATTTTCGACATTTGCGTACAGCCCGACCACTCTATGTTGTTTTTCCGAACCACGGCAAATTTCGGGTCATGCTTCACCTTGTATTTGCTGGGGCCGCCTTTTGTGCGGACAATAATCTGGTCGCAACCTTCCATCGTATAAAAGGAGAGATTTTTAATCCTGCCCTCCACTTCCATCAGATTTCTTACTTTTGCCATATTCTTATCTTAGTGGTTTATTCTGAAGTGCAGCATTCATCTGTCTCCGTGTTACCTTCGCTCCACCTTCGTTTCTCAAAGGTAGTTATTTTTAGATTAATACAAGATTGTCACAAGGATATTCCATATCAATAATAATAAGTATCATCTATGGGATATCCTTAGAATATCTATGTAATAATGTATAACGTGGAGCGAAGGTGGTACGGAAGAGGTAGGGAAAAGACTCCTTGAAAAAGGCATTAAAAACGACTCGCCATCCCTCTCGTCCGGTGGAGTGGCGCAAAAAAAGGATGAGGATCGGATAAATAGGTTGATTTTAGTCAATCTGTTATAGCGGTTTCTTGTTAGTTATCCGTTTTTTTTAACGGGTGTGTTGTTATAGCGTTACAAGCGTCAGGCTGTGAAGCGAGGGGGGAGTCAGACTCACTGAAAGGGGGGGT
>JAUZOF010000269.1 GCA_030706585.1 Bacteroidota bacterium | reverse complement strand
TGTGGCTCCAATTGTAGCGAAATGGTTGTTTGACCATTATCTTCACTATATTGTTTTACTCCAAAAACAGATCCGTCTTCCGGGTTCCAAAGCTGAGGTTTTAAATGCTCAGCACGGAAAACACCGTTAAAAGCCAGAGGTTGATCTGCATGATTAACAATAAAATAAATTTCATCCAGATCAGATTTTCGGTGATTGAATAAAATACTGTCAGCATGTGGGGTGGATACCGCCATAAAATCCGGGAGTACATTGATGCGCTTCAATGCTTCTGCCGGGGAAACTCCCCAAATAAACAACCCTGAGCCGATATTTCTTTGTCCCGTTTCGGCATTTCCGCTGCCCCATAACTTATTTGCTAATGCACAAATCTGCATGTCAGCTGTCCTGCCGTCTCCAAGCGACGGAGAGCCTGTAACCCAGGAATGGCCAAGAACAGTTGCACCCTGTTTAATCAGACTATAGATATGTTTCATACTTGCTAAAGTCAATTGTTTTCCCCCGTCGAGTATTAACAGCCGGTAATTCATGCCGCCGGGTAAACAGATGTGACCGTTTTTAAATGTGGTTTTTAATAATATCTCGTCACTGCAAACGTCATAATCGTAACCAGTTGGTGGTACCGGCCGCATGCGGGCTGTAGCAATTTTCAACGGTGCATCATTACCCAAATGATATAAAATATCAATTACAGGTTTTCCTGTCTGCATCATCTGTGAAGATCGGGCGAGGGTAGTCCAAAAACCGGTGCTCTCATTCCATAAAGTATTGTGACGCTGCCAAGGGTAATAAAAACGATCCTGAGTCACACCCGGTTTGCGGTCATCCCAAGGCTGGTGCATGTAAGCACATACTACAAAACGATTGATTCCCAGAACAAGTGCAGCATCGGCCAGCGGCTTCATTTGAGCAAGTGTAACGTCAGCCTTGCTACCGGTGAACGATTCAGCGGCAACAATATTTTTGCCGTAGACGTGCGCAGCGCTTGATGCCTCTTTGCAATCTATACTACCATCCTTTTCCGGCATCCAGAATTCTGCCATAGGTATGTCTGTGCGGCCTTTAGCCTGAATATTATCACTGGGCATGCAGGTCGCATTCCCTGGTGCCTCAGCCATTAAGGTCATACCCCTTGCGTTACAAAGTCGTTGAAATGTGCCGTAATATTGATCACTCATCAGATTAGCAATAGTCCTCCTGATATCAAACAAAAAGCGGTCAGAAACTTTGGTATTATCTACTACATAACCAGCCATAGTTGGTAAATATTTCAGCAGATCTTAGCCACACATCTTTAGGAATTGCTGAGGAAAGTCCCCGGTCCAATTCTGAGTTCCCTGTTCATTGCTGTCCATGTTGACCCCAGCCAGTTTTGCCCCTGGAACTCTTTGAATTTCTTTAAGTATAGTGCCGACGTAATGTTCAAATTGCACCGTTGCCGCTTTGACGCTTAGCTTGTCACATTCGAGGCCTAGTCCTTCAGGACGGCCGTGTTTAGTTCTCGCTCCGGTAGGGGTATAACCGAAACGCAAAATCGTCCAACTGCCGGATGGTGCCGTCCATTCCAAATGGCCACTTGCATCTACCAAATGAGTCAGATCAACAATATCATGAAGGTCAACAACTTCACCGGTCTTATAGTCAGGCGTTTGGTCTGGATCAGGGAAGTCAACCACGTTCCCACTTTTCTTTTCCCACTGATCAATTTTGGCCGTCCCTTGTAAACTAATACTACCGATTAGCAGATCACCATCTTTACTTCGTTGGTTATAGCCCCAGTCGTGGAGATTCAGACGGAAATATCTTGCTTTTTCAGGTTTAAACGATAGCGTCTGCCTATCCCAGGTTTCAAATTGATAACCGAGACCAGGTAACAGCTTTAATTCTTTCCAATGAATATTATCCTCGCTGCTTTCCAGTTCACCAATCGGAGGGATCGGTTTCATGCCTTCACCTAAAAAATCCTTGCTCCAGTTTCCGGGAAGCTGAGTAGCAATGATTAATGCTTTAGTTGACGGACGAAGCACGTAAGTGATACTACGAATCTCTATTGGCTTTCCATAATCCAAATTGATGAAAGTGTGGCCATTATTCTTTGCAGGCTTTATCCTGACTTTGGAAGGTGTAACAGTATTAAACATTGCAGGTATGTCATCGACGTTGGGACTGGCAGTAATCACCGGGGATGGCAAATCATGTCCCTTTAAAGAAGGAAACGCCAGTATAGCTACATCTTTGTAATAGTTGAGCTTAGAAGGGGGTTGTTCCAGTTTTATTGATAAATGCCGGCCGCCATCTACAGTAGTTTCGCTCGAAACAAGTCGTTGCATCCCAAGCTCAGGTGTGATCCAGGGGCCACCGGCGACATATCCGTCGCTACTGTTAATTTCCAGGCGCATGCCCAGTCTCACACATTCCGCTGCTGCGAAACGAACTCTGCTTAACCATTCTGGAGAAAGGCTTTTTAAAGCATCGGGGTCATCCTTGAAAGTCTGTTCGTACAGGACTACACCACCGAAACCCACGCTTTTTAAGGCTTCAAGATCTTTGGTGATCCCGCGCTCGGTAATTGTGCTCTCACCCCAAAACCACCAGACCATGGGTTTGGCATTGGCTGTTGGCTGTTTGAACTTAATAGAAAGACTATCTTCCTGAGCAGCAGCCTCATGACCCATTGCACAAAGTATAAGAGCTATGCATCTAACAATCAAAACATTACGCATTTTCTTGATCTATTTTTGTCAATAAAGTACATTAATAGTAACCGACATTTTGCATCCGGCAACTGATTTTTTTTAAAATAATAGATAAAATCTTATGGCGTTCACCCACTGACCTGTGGTTGACAATTAAAATGAACAGCTTTTTTTATTGCTATTTTATTAATGCACCACGAGTCCTTCAAAAATTTATTTTACTATTAAGATTTTCTCTATGGGTTTCAATCCCTCTGCTGTAACTTTCAATTTTACGGTTCCGGCGGTTTGTTCTGAACGTAAAATAGCCATTGCAAAGCCGTTGTGCAATTGCCTTTTATTTCCTGCAAAAAGTTCATCACTTGAATGATCGCCATTATCCACCGCAATTAATCGGGCTGCTCCACTGACATTAAAAGTAAGTTCCCCAGTTGCAGTCGGCACTTTACGCCCTTTACTGTCAACGGCATACACCTTTACATATTGAAGATCCATACCGTCAGCTTTCCAGGCTACATTTTCAGTTTCTATCTTTAATCCGACTGCTTGTCCGGTTGTCTCCAGTTCGTCTTGTGCTACGACTTTACCCTCTTTCCGGGCAATTGCTGTAATTTTGCCGGGCGTATATGGAATATCTTTCCAAAAAATGATATTGCGTTTTTTTATGTCCGTACTATTTTGTTGCACTCCGAAAGATTTTCCATTCACCAATAATTCTATCTCATCGGCATTAGTATAAGTGTAGATATTGTACTTTTGCCCAACCTTCCGGTTCCAATTCGACGAAATATTTTTTCGTCCCACTTCCACGTCGTTCCACATCAGTTTATCGCCTGCATTATCAACCACACCGATATGAACCAATGGTTCGTCTTTGAAAATGCTTTTAATTAAATAGGCTTGTGGATTAGGCTCCAGTGAATGATTGAAAAATGAATAGGTCCAACCTTTCTTCGGCCAACCATCAGATTCTCCCCAATATTCGATGGCGCCCCAATAAGCCAATCCGACCATTTTATCCCTGTCCATACCAAAATAAGGAGTTGCTAATTCGTTAGTAGTAGCTTCACTCTGATAAATAATCATATCCGGATCATGTTTGAGATACTCCTGATAATCCGCCCAACGATAGTTGAAACTGGAGACATCGGTTACTGTTGCAAGTTCGGGTGGAATTATTTTAGTCATGAATTCCGGGTCACTTTTAATGATACCTCCGGCACGAGCGGGATACATGGCAACTGTCGTTTTACGGGTAGGATCGTATCGTTTTGCCAACACATTTAGAATTCGGTAGGTAGTTACCCCCCAATCATTTGTTGGAAATCCGCACCGTTCTTCCTGAAACTGCAATTCATTTCCGAAGCTCCACATAATAACCGAAGGATGATTCCGGTCGCGTTTAATCCATTCAGGTACATTTTTATACCATAATTCGGTCCATGGCACACGTCCTGCCCATGCAATTGTGTTACTCCATTTGTCGTATAATTCATCTACGATCAGAATTCCTTTTTCGTCGGCAAGTTTTAAAAATGACTCTGAATAAGGGTTGTGCGACGTTCGAATACTATTAAAACCAAAAGCTTTAAGTTTGTCCATCATTCTGGCAATTGAAGTTTCATAAGCAGCTGCACCAACAGCTCCCAAGTCATGATGATCGGCGACCCCTTTAAGAAAAACCTTTTTGCCATTTAATTTTAATCCAAATTCTTTGGAGAACTCAATTGTACGGATCCCAAACTTTTCAGTGAGATTATCAATCACTTTACCGTTTAATATCAAAACGACTTCTGCAGAATAAAGATTGGGAATTTCGCACGACCAAAGCTGTGGATTAGATATATTAACCTTTGGCAATGGAACTTCTAAAGTAGGTTGTCTTGATTTTTGCGGAGCCATCGTTTTAGTTTCAGCTACTTGTTTTCCTTCCGGAGAAAAAATCTTTGTATTGATCTCCAGTTCATTTTCCTTATTTTTAATTCCCTCCACTTCCACTTGTACGCTGACTTCGGCATTCTGATCAGAAATGTTTGGAGTCATTATAAAAATACCATGTCGTGCAATAGAGATTTTGTCTTTTACGATCAAATGCACATCTCTGAAAAGTCCGCCACCCGTATACCAACGGGAATTACCGTTTTCGCCTGAAGAAGCACGAACAGCAACCACATTGACAGTGTCGTATTTAATAATATCTGATATGTCTGATTCAAAACCAAGATAGCCATAATCTGTTCCGCCGATTTTCTCTCCATTCAGCCAGACATCTCCCGTTAGCATAATTCCTTCAAAATCAAGTAATATTCGTTTACCTCTCCAGTTGTCATCCGCTTTGAATGTTTTTCGATACCAGCCTACGCCCATCGCTTTAAAACCACGAGCGCGACTAGCTGATTTATCCCAAGGTTGCTCAATCTGAAAATCGTGTGGTAAATCCAACTTGCGCCAGTCACTATCATCGAAAGTCAGATTTTGAGCATTCGAAACCTCACCCGCTTTGAACTTCCAACCAAAATTAAAAAGTTGGTTTATTCTGACATTTTCATTGTTTTTCTGAGCAAAAAGAAAGGTTGTGTAACAAATGCCGATCATAATTGACAAAATTCTCATCTTCTTCATCACATTAAATAATTAAATAACCCGTAGTGCATTTGAAATATCTAAATAAAAAAAATTGCTCATCCCGGGGAAAATCCCATATATCTATCTGACCACCAATCGCATAAAGATAAAATAATATGTTTTTCATTTTTAAAATTTTTAAATGTATCGTTTACATAAGTACAAGACCTATTTTAATTGGAATACAAGCAATATTTTATCTATAATGCCCGAAGGAACCAAACTCTACTTAGCCGACGCAATTTCAGGATAAGCATAAGTAAAACGTTCCGATTGATGTAGGGATGCATCAACAGCTACAGGCGGATCTCAATTTGAGCCACTAATAAAATATTACATTTCTGGTCACCTGGCATCAAGAGCCTTATTTATTCTTTAGACGTTTTTTAAATTATTTAAAAAATGACTTCTACATAATGTTGGGTCTTGCCGAAATTTAACCTGGTCTGTTCTGAAAACATATTGACATGTTGATAAATAAGTTCACAGACAGCGATTAGCCATGGTTAATTATTTAACTACTTCGTATATCTCGGCTTCAATAATGTGCAACTGACCTTTAGAATTGCCAGCAACAGAATTATTTCCAGAATCCTTTAGTTTTTTTCCTGATACTTCAATCATATTATTAAAAGCATCTTTTTCAACATTAGAACCTGTTAAGCGAATAGTTACCGATTTACCCTTAGTTGGAGTTAAGGGTAAAGTAACATAACCCAGACTTTGAGGGGTATTCCCTTTCCAAACCAACTTCCCGTCAACCAGAATCTCCAGTGGATAACTACGAGAACGGAAACCGCCTAATTTCAGGCAAATTTCAGAGACCAGGGCTTCACGATCCAACTGATAAGTGATCCAGCCGGTAGATAGCAAACCGGAACTTGACCATTCGGTGGTTTCATTATCATCATAACTTAAGGCAACCTTGTCTTCATTTGCCCCTGCTTTGGCAGAAACAATATCAATT
>JAUZOF010000268.1 GCA_030706585.1 Bacteroidota bacterium | reverse complement strand
TCAGGCGGGTGCTCGATTGCACGTAACTCTCCTGAGCCTGATGTACCTCGAGCGAGGTGGTTTGTCCCAGACGAAGGCGTTCCAAACTAATATCGAGATTCTCTTTGGTCAGCAGGTTATTTTCCTGTTCGATTTGCAGTAACTCTTTCTGCCGGTCAAATTCATTCAGCGCATTCAATAAATCGGCTTCGACTTGTCTTTTGGAATCTTCAAGCGTGTATTTAGCCGATTCGATATCCAGTTTTGCCAGATTGATTTTACGCTTGTTCTCCCCTCCGGTAAATAAGGGCACAGAGAGCGTACCTCCGATTTGCGGACCAAAGGTGCGGTTTTTCAGAATACTTCCGGCTGAGTTATCGGTCAGGGAAAAGTAATAGCCGGTACGCAGGTTAAACTGTGGAAGCACGGCGCTTTTGTTTTCCTTCAGGGCCAGCCTAGCAATTTCAATCTGCTTCTGATTTCCCAAGACGGAGGGGTTGATTTCGAAAATCCGTTGAGCCAGCTTATCCCGTTCGGGCTGGTAATTTTGCGGGATATTTTCCTCTACCTCATACGTGATTTCTGCATTTTCACCCAATAAAACTTTCAAAGTCCGTTTACTAGCGTCAATGACAATCTGTTGGTTCACCGCATTTTCCGTGTAAACATTCAGGTCAATTTTTGCCTGTAGCAGGTCGGTCTTAGCAGAAGCGCCGGAGGTGAAAGCGGTTTGTGCAATCTTAACCCGCTCCCGGTTGAAGTTGATGGCCTCGTTGATTGCTTTAAGCTGTTGCTTTTGGCGCACCACGTCGTAATAGGCAGCAATAACGTTGTAAACAGTCTGCTGTACTTGCTCCTGAAAGCGGATTTTGCCCATCGCCTCTATCTCGGTAAGTTTCTTGCGGGTAACAAACATCTTGCCACCATCGAATAGTTTCCAGTTCAGCTCCACATTGGTTGAGAGGCTTTGGGCGGTGAGTGACGGGTAGTGGGTTTCACCTGTAGTGGCACTCTTTTGGTTCACATCGTTAAACTGAACCCCACCGGTACCATTGAGCGAAACACCGGGGAGCATTCCCGCATTGCCCAAGGTATTGTTGATTCTGCCTGCCTCTTCGTTGTTGCGGGCAATCTGAATGTTGTAGTTATTCTTCAACGCCCGGCTGATAGCATCGTCGATGGTCAGGAGTTGCTGGGCGGAGAGGGGAAGGGTGACTAAAAGAATAACCAAAAGAGACGTTACCCGGGATAGTTTAGCCGAGCTGTAAATGCACTTTTTCGCAACCGCCCCTAAATCCCCTAAAGGGGACTTAAAGAGAGTGCTAAAAATAGAAATAGTCCCGTAATTAAACCTCCTGTTTTCGCTGTTAGATTCATATTTTCTGCTGCTGCAAAAGTCCCCTTTAGGGGATTTAGGGGTGGGAAAAAGAGAAAAGGGTGTAATATTATATGATTTGCTCATAGCTTCTTATCGTTAGATTAATTATTCGCTAATAACATCCTGATGGGCCACCTTTTTTCCGGACATCAGAATATACATTACCGGAATGACGAACAGGGTCAGAATTAACGACAGCATCAATCCGCCTACGACGACTGTTCCCAAAGGCATGCGGCTCTGAGCACCGGCACCAAGCGCAAAGGCAATCGGCAATGCACCGAATATGGTAGCCAGGGAGGTCATCAGGATAGGACGTAGACGGGCAACAGCCGCTTCAAATGCGGCTACCTTTTTGGTCATACCGGCTTTGCGCTTCTGATTGGCAAACTCCACAATCAGGATACCGTTTTTGGTCACGATACCGATTAGCAGAATCATCCCGATTTCGGAGAAAATATTCAGCGTCTGCCCACATACCCAGAGCGAAAGCATCGCACCGGCAATCGCCATCGGCACGGTAAGCATGATGATAAGCGGGTCGCGGAAACTTTCAAATTGTGCCGCCAAAATGAGGTAAATCAATAACAAGGCCAGAATCAGAGCGAATGAAATATTCGAACTACTTTCGGCAAAGTCTCTTGACGGTCCACTTAATGCTGTATTGAATGAGCTATCCAGTAACTTATTAGCAATGCGTTGCATCTCTTCGATACCTTCACCCAACGTCTTTCCTTTGGCCGGGTTGGCCGATATGGTCGCCGATTTGTAGCGGTTATAATGGTAAAGAGTAGGAGGGGTGCTGTTTTCATCCATCTTGATAAGATTATCCAGTTGCACCATATCACCGTTGATGTTACGAACATAAAGTTTAGAGATGTCTGTCGGTTGGTTGCGATCCTCGCGGTCAATCTGGCCAATCACATAATACTGTTTATTGTTGCGCAGGAAATAGCCGTAGCGGCTACCACTGAAAGCGTTATTAAGTGCATCGGTGACATCTTTTTCGTTTACCCCCATGCTGGTGGCTTTGAGCCTGTCAACGGTCAGGTTCAATTCCGGTTTGTTGAATTTTAAATCAACATCCACATTGCTAAAGACCGGACTGTTTTGAGCTTCTTCCAGAAACTTCGGCAACACTTCATGCAATTTGTCAAAATCCAAATTCTGGATCACAAACTGTACCGGAAGGCCTCTTGAAAATGAAGTGGAAATGGTAGGTTCCTGGCTGGCTATGATGCGAGCATCAGGTACTTTCTTGTAAACGGTTGAAATCTTGTCAAATATTTCCTGCTGTGACCGTTTTCTTTCTTTGGGGTCAGATAGGAAATTCAAAATAAAGCTGCTGTTTGCACTGGATCCGGTTCCGTAACGGGCAAGTATATAGTTTGCTTCCGGAACAGAATCCTGAAGCATGCGGGCAACCCTATCCGTAATGAATTTATTAGCATCAAACTGTGTCCCTTCAGGTGAAGTAATGGCGGTCCGTATAAAGCTATGGTCTTCGAGTGGAGCCAGTTCCGATTTTAAAGTTTTGGTAAAAATAAAAATCAGAGCGATACAGAACAGTAAGATTATAGAGGAAATCCACCTGTTGGAAATGAAATAACTCAACCTGCGGCGGTAGCCATTTTCAAGTGCAACGAAATATTTTTCCGTTGAAAGATAAAAACGGTTGTGATGTGATGCCGAACCACCCAACTTTACGTTAAGTACCGGCGTGAGGGTCAGCGAGACAAAGGCGGAAATCAATACCGCAAAAGCCACCACGATACCGAATTCGCGGAAAAGACGACCGGTAAAACCCTGTAGGAAAATAACCGGGATAAATACGATGGCCAGCGTCAGCGAGGTGGAGACCACGGCAAAGAAAATCTCCCGGGTTCCTTCGAATGCAGCCTTCCATTTGTCCATACCCCGTTCGATGCGTTTATAGATGTTTTCAGTCACCACGATACCGTCATCCACCACCAGACCGGTCGCGAGGACAATCCCGAGTAGTGTCAGTACATTGATGGAAAATCCGAAGATATACATGATAAAGAATGTTCCGATCAGTGAGACCGGAATGTCAATCAGGGGGCGCAGCGCAATTACCCAGTTGCGGAAAAAGAGGAAGATAATGATAACTACCAGAGAAATCGCAATAAGCAAAGTCTCAACCACATCGTCTACCGATTGGCGGATAAACTTTGTCTTGTCACGGCCGATATACAAACTTACCCCTTTGGGTAGATTGTGATTGATTTGGTCCAGACGTTTATAAAACTCATCTGCAATTTGGATTGCATTGGCTCCCGGAAGAGGAAGAATAGCCAATACCACGCCTGTTTTTCCATTTATGGTTGCTCCAGACTCCTCATCCTGTGGCCCGAGTATCGCTTCACCGACATCCC
The DNA here is from genome assembly GCA_030706585.1 of Bacteroidota bacterium. Classification (GTDB taxonomy): domain Bacteria; phylum Bacteroidota; class Bacteroidia; order Bacteroidales; family UBA7332; genus CAXXIC01. The sequence continues at coordinate 2,545 of JAUZOF010000268.1, read as the reverse complement.
TCAAGCGTATAACCTGATTATTTGTCTGTTTGATAATCAGATTGTTGAAGTCGTCTTCGCTGGTGAGTCTGCCTTTGGTTTTTACTGTCAGTTCGGTAGTATTTCCCCTGATTTTCCCTCCTGGCGATTCTACATTTTCTTTCTGCAATGCCGTTTTTACGTCGCCGGCAGTCAGGCTATATGCAGCGAGTTTCCCGGGATTAAGCCAAAGACGCATGGCCGGACGCTGTTGTCCATAAATGTTTACGGAGCTAATCCCAGGTATGGTTTGGAATCTTTCCTGCAAGATATTTTCCGCATATTCACTCAGTTGTACCGCATTCATAGTGTTGCTTTGAGCGACGAGCATAATGATCGGGTCGCTGTTGGCATCAGCCTTAGTTACTACCGGAGGTGCATCGATGTCAACCGGCAGGTTTCGCATGGCCTGAGAGGTTTTATCACGAACGTCATTGGCTGCCTTTTCCAGGTCGGCACCGAGGTCAAATTCCACAGTGATGGTACTGCTTCCAACGGAGGAAGAGGAGGTTACAGATTTTACCCCTTCGATTCCGTTAATAGCCTTCTCAATCGGTTCGGTGATTTGAGACTCGATGATTTCAGCATTGGCTCCGGTGTAGGAGGTCTGTACGGTAATAATGGGCGGGTCGATATTGGGATATTGGCGTACGCCCAGAAAGTTGTATCCCACTATGCCGAGCAATATAATGATAAGGCTCATCACGATGGAGCCAATCGGGCGCTTGAGCGCGAGGTCAGAAAGCATCATAGCGCACCGGTTTTTACGTTAGCGAATTTGATATCGTCACCCTCTTTCAGGAATAGGATACCGTTGGTAATCACCGTATCGCCCGGCTGAATGCCTTCCGTGATTTCGATGGAAGAAACCTGACGGATACCGGTTTTTACCGTTACGAAATGGGCTTTTCCACCTTGTGCGATAATGATGCTTTTGTTTCTTTCTTTGGGAATGATAGACTGGGTAGGAATGAGGAGGGCCGCGTCGTTTTTACCCATAGTCAGTTTTACATTGGCAAATGCACCGGGAATCAGTTCTTCGGATTTGCTGTTGACCACGGCGCGCACCTTCATATTGCGGGTGTTCATGTCAATTTCCCGTTCAGAGGCGATGACCGATGCATCGTAGAGATGGTCGCTGTTATAGAGGCTGAACTTCACATTCATGCCCGGATGAATAGTGCTGCTGTATTTCTCCGGAACGCTAAAGTCGAGTTTGATCTTATCTTCACGGCGAATGGTTGCCAGCGGCGTTGAGGGAGTAATCTGAGCCCCGATGCTGATCTGACGCAATCCGATTACACCGTCGAAGGGTGCCCGAACTTCTGTTTTCCGAATCATTACCTTCTGTACCTCGATTTCAGCTTTCAGGGCCTCAATTTGCAGTACGGTCTGGTCGAAGTCGTTCTGGCTGATACCGTTTATCTTTAAGAGTTGCGATTGACGATTGTAGATTTGTTTCTGGAGAGCGAGTTGCGATTGCAGTTTTTTGAATCCGGCCTGTAGGTCATCATCGTATAGTTTTACCAGCAGGGTGCCGGCTTTCACGAATTTACCTTCGGGTAGATTGAGTTTCACCACACGACCGGCGGTTTCGTTTTTGAGTTCCACCTCTTCCATCGCCACCAGCGAGCCTGAAACAGAGATGTCGTTGATTAGCCGGGTAGGAGAAACCACGTAAGCATCCACCTTGGTGGCTTTGCCTTTCTTCTTATCCTCTTTCTTCTTTTCTTCCGATTTATTGTTGTGAAGCCCCAGGGCGATGATGCCGCCCACAGCCGCGATGGAAATAATAGCTGTTATACCTTTCTTCATTGTGGAAAATATTTTGGAGTAATAACCTGAAATTGCTGTGTTCGGCAAAGATAAAACATAAAGAATCGCAAAGAGTTGACAACCAGATAAAATCTGCATGACCCTTTGTGATTCTGTACCATTTTGCGCACAGCCTTTGTAGGACGGCCTGCAAATATGAAAGTTTAATGTCAAATACGGTATTTAGGGCTCTTTAGGATTTCGGAAGAAAACTACTCTTCTTATTTATCGCCCCTAAATCCCCTAAAGGGGACTTCAGAGTGTGCAGGTTATGAACTGAATTAATACGATTTAGAGCTCTTGTCGATGCAGTGAAATTTGTAAACCTACGGCAGCAAAAGTCCCCTTTAGGGGATTTAGGGGTGAGAAAAGTTACATCTTCTGTCAATTCGTCAAGCGGCATAGAGCCGCTGCCTTGTGTGGAGTGCAAGCGGTCAGCGGCTTCAGGCCGCTTGACGCGTAAAAACCAGAGACCTAACATGGATAAAACGCAGAGAACCACAGAAGTACATATATTATAACTCTGTGGTTCTCTGTGTAGAAACTCTGTGCTCCTCTGTGGTAAAGTTTAAAGAGTAATACCGTCTCCTTTCTCTATTTCTTATTCACTCTGCGCACGGGAGCTTCTGGTTTTTCACTGCCGAATACCGCTGTGAACTTCTTCGGGATTGGTGTTGAAAACTCCAGTAATTGATTGGTTATCGGGTGGATA
>JAUZOF010000267.1 GCA_030706585.1 Bacteroidota bacterium | reverse complement strand
GGTGGTAAAAGAGGCTCAGGAGGTGAAGAAGCTGGAGGAATTGGTCAATTATTTGGAGAGACCTTTACAGTCGACTATCCTGGTGATAAACTATAAAAACGGGAGTTTTGACCGTCGAAAGAAGCTTATCGCAGAGGTTGAAAAGCATGGAATCCTGTTTGAATCCAAAAGACTTTACGACAATCAACTTCCTTCCTGGATTAATGTATTTGTTGATAAAAAAGGGCTAAAGATAGATCCAAAGGCATCACAAATGCTTGCTGATTTTATCGGATCCGATTTAAATCGTTTGGCAGGAGAGTTGGAAAAACTCTTAATTACAATACCGCAAAATCAAACCAGAATTACTCCTGAGTTGGTAGAGCGTAACATCGGCATTAGTAAAGAGTATAATAATTTTGAGTTTTTGAAAGCAGTAGTTCAGAAGGACATTTTGAAAGCAAACCGGATAGCGCTCTACTTTGAGAAGAATCCTAAAAACAATCCGTTGAATGTAACCCTTATTGTATTACATAACTTTTTTAGCAACCTGATGTTGTGCCATTATCTTCCTAATAAGAATGAGGCGGGGGTGATGCAGGGATTAAGGATTCAATCTTTTCAGGCAAGAGATTATATGTTTGGTTTGCGAAACTTTTCGCCTTTCAAGACCATGGAGATTATTTCCCTGATTCGGGAATGTGATGCTAATATGAAAGGAGTGGGGGATGCTGGTTCCTCAAACGGGGATTTGTTGAAAGTTTTGCTTTATAAGATACTCCATTGACAAAAATACCTCAGTTTACTTTTCTGGCTCATTCTTAAATACAATAATTCAGGCGCTATATGTTTGATAATCAATTTGTTTATCTGATATGTAGCGCCTGAGATTTTAATATCCAATTGTGTCTTTACTTTTGTGCGCAATAATAGCGCAGAGAAAGCCTTTTTTCTACTAATCTCAATCTCCGTATATTTTTGTTGATGCAAAAATATTTCTCTACTCTCTTATAATGCTTCTTTTGGTTGTCATCATATAACTTCCCTTTATTAAGCCGTTCTATTTTCTTTATTAGAGTCACCCTGAATAGGGGTGGTGTTTATTTTGCTATTTGTATTTCATTCTAAAATAACTACTCTATATTTTATATGCAAAAGTAAATCGACAGCTATATTAATCAGACTAATGAAAGGTATATGTTTCTAATATTAAATAAACGCAAAAATATGATTATTGCATATGGAAATTGAATTACAATAATACAGTAGATCATATCCATAAATACTAAATAACGCTTGAATTATTTCAGTGTGCTGATTTACATAAGTAACTCAATTGTATATATGTTGTAATGCAGAATAATACAAATACAATTGTCAGTAGGCGTTTGTGTTAACATGTATAATCTATTTTTATACCTTGTTTTGTGGGTTGTAAATCGATGGATATCAATGCGATAACTTGATTATCGGCTTTTGTGGCTTAAACTATGATACTTATGGTTGGTGCACGGATGTGACTATAATTCGTTTTACTACAAGTGTATAAGTGTATATTGCAGTGTATCAGATTGTAATTGAATTTAAGTGAAGTTCGGTTAAAGTTTAAGGGCGATTGATGCGTAATTCGTTTACAAAAGTATCGCAACAAGTGTGTGTATATGGATTGCAAATGTAAATGAATAGCCGATTGTATTTGTAAATTACTTGTTTCAAAAATAAATTCACATCTGTTTTGCTGTTTCGTTTTGTATTGTTATCTTTGTAAACTGGTAAATAATTAACTTTTGCAATTATGTTAACACGCATACAAAAGGTTATGGATGACAAGCAACTGTCAGTAAGTGCTTTTGCAGATGAGATTGGGGTGAAACGTCCTACAATGACTCATACCATGACAGGACGGAATAATCCTAGCTTAGATATCGTTTCGAAGATTTTGGAGCGATATCAGGATATTAATTCTGAGTGGTTATTGTTTGGGAAAGGAACTATGTATAAGGGGATCCAGGCTCAGCAGCCTGGGTTATTTGATGATTTTGAACAAAAGGATGTGGTTGAAAAGAAAGCTGATGAAGCAGATACAGTTAAAGACGAAATTCTAAAATCATCAGTTATTTCATCAATTCAGCTTGAAGATGATAAATACTCAAAAAGAACTAAGGAGTCCCATAAGAGAGTTTCAAAGATTATGATCTTCTACTCTGACAATACATTTGAAATTTTCCTGCCGGAGGAAAGTTCCCGAAAATAAAATAGACCAATCAAAACTTCATTTGGCCTGTTGAATAATTGATATTTTTTCCCGTATCTTTGCACTCCAAACCCCAAAAACAGGAAAAAATCAATGAAAAAACATGTCATGGATCTTTCTGTGACGGAAAATACAAGTCTGAATGCAAATTACTTTTTGCTTAAGCTTACTTCCGCACAGAAATTACCCGATATGCTTCCCGGGCAATTCGTAGAGATAAAAGTGGAAGGATCACCCAATACTTTCCTCAGACGTCCGATTTCTATCAACAATTACATTGCGGAAACCAATGAGTTATGGCTTCTGATTCAGAAAATTGGTGATGGGACACGTACTTTAGGTAAATTGCAAGCCGGTGATACCCTTAATTTAGTCTTCCCATTGGGTAATAGCTTTACAACTCCTGAGAATGCTTCTAAATCGGTAGTTCTTGTAGGAGGTGGAGTTGGTACTGCTCCAATGCTTTTCTGGGGCAAATATCTGAAAGAAAGAGGCATTACGCCTAATTTCTTACTGGGAGCACGTTCCGAGTCTGATCTTCTTCAATTAGATGAATTCCGCAAGTACGGCAATGTATATACAACTACAGAAGATGGTTCGTTTGGCGAGAAAGGCTACGTGACTCAGCATTCTATCCTTCAAAATCAGCAGTTTGACCATATTTACACTTGCGGTCCAAAGCCTATGATGGTGGCTGTGGCGAAATATGCCAAAGCAAACGATATTTCCTGTGAAGTTTCACTTGAGAATACCATGGCTTGTGGCTTTGGTGTATGCCTTTGCTGTGTGGAAAATACGGTAAACGGTCACGTTTGTGTGTGTACGGAAGGTCCTGTGTTCAATATAAAAGATTTACAATGGCAGATTTAAGCGTAAAAATAGGTCAACTGGAGCTGAAAAATCCAGTCATGACGGCATCAGGTACTTTTGGTTTTGGTGAAGAATTCTCTGATTTCTTTGACCTTTCCCGTTTGGGTGGATATATTGTCAAAGGAACGACTTTGGCTCCTCGCCAGGGAAATGCTTACCCTCGTATGGCCGAAACGCCGGCAGGTATGCTGAATGCTGTAGGGCTTCAGAATAAAGGCGTTCATTACTTTGCTGATGAGATTTATCCGCGTTTAAAGGATATTGATTCGAATCTGATTGTAAATGTATCAGGCTCAACCATTGAGGACTATGTTGCTTGTACAGAGAAAGTTGCCGAACTGGATAAGGTATCTGGTATAGAACTTAATATTTCATGCCCTAATGTAAAACAGGGAGGTATGGCTTTTGGTACCTGTGCTTGTAGTGCGGCAGATGTAGTGAAGGCTGTGCGAAAAGTTTATCCTAAAACGCTGATTGTAAAGCTGTCTCCTAATGTGACAGATATAACAGAAATTGCCCGTGCAGCTGAAGCTGAAGGAGCAGATTCTGTATCTTTGATTAATACTTTGCTGGGAATGGCAATTGATGCAGACAAGCGTCGTCCTGTATTATCCACTGTAACGGGTGGATTATCAGGCCCTTGTGTAAAACCTATCGCTTTGCGTATGGTTTGGCAGACTGCGCGTGCGGTGAAAATCCCGGTAATTGGATTGGGTGGTATTATGAACTGGCGTGATGCGGTTGAATTCTTCTTGGCAGGTGCTACAGCAGTTCAACTAGGAACCGCCAACTTTATTGATCCGGAAGTAACAATAAAGGTTATTGATGGATTAAATGAATACTTGAATAAAAACGGATATAAATCTGTTAATGAAATAATTGGCGCATTAGAAATATAAAAAAAATAGCCCGGAGCTATTTAAGTAGGTCCGGGCGAAGTTTTTGAGTTCTTTCTAATGATTGCTGCAATTGCCACTCTTCGATTTTTCGTTGGTGACCGCTTAGAAGGACTTCTGGTACTTTCCAGCCATTGTAATCGGCTGGGCGGGTGTAAACGGGTGGAGCAAGCAAATTATCCTGAAAAGAATCAGATAAAGCAGACTGTTCGTCTGAAATTACACCAGGAATAACGCGAACTACAGCATCGCAAATAACGGCTGCTGCCAGTTCTCCTCCAGTCAGGACATAATCTCCAATTGAAATCTCACGGGTTATAAAGTGTTCTCTGACACGAAAATCAATGCCTTTATAATGACCGCAAAGAATTATTATGTTTTGCGCCATAGACAAAGAATTGGCAATTTTTTGATCAAATTTTTCTCCATCGGGAGAAGTATATATAATTTCATCGTAATGTCGTTGAGCCTTAAGGGCTGAAATAGCACGGTCAATTGGTTCGATTTGCATCACCATACCGGCAGATCCTCCAAACGGATAATCGTCCACCCGATGGTGTTTGTCGGTCGAATAATCCCGCAGGTTGTGCAAATGAATCTCAGCAAATCCTTTATCCTGAGCTCTTTTCAGGATGGAATGATTCAACGGACTTTGAATCAGCTCTGGCAAAACGGTTATGATATCAATTCTCATAGTCTAAATTTTGTGCAAAAGTAGCCATAAGGTAGTGAATCTGCAACCTAACGGGCTATTCCTGCATCAAATTCAGTCCATTTTTATATATTTGTATCTATGGTTAACCTGGAAGAAATGCAAAATAAGATAGAATCACTACGTCGTGATCTTCATAAATATAATTATCACTACTATGTGCAAAATGCTCCCTTGATCAGCGATCAGGAGTTTGACTTTTTGCTTAAAGAGCTGCAGCTGCTGGAGCAAACTTATCCGCAGTTTTATGATCCAAATTCACCAACACAGCGGGTAGGTAGTGATATTACCAAATCTTTCAATCAAATTCAACATAAATATCCGATGCTTTCCCTCTCCAATACTTACTCTGAGGGGGAAGTTGCTGATTTTTACGAAAGAGTAAGAAAAGCTTTAAATGATGATTTTGAGATAGTGTGCGAATTAAAATATGATGGCACTTCTATTTCTCTTACTTACATGAATGGAGCATTACAAAGAGCAGTTACCCGGGGCGACGGAGAGAAAGGCGATGATGTCACTGAAAATGTGAAGACGATCAGATCCATTCCTCTCAGACTGATTGGGGAAAATTATCCTGATGAGTTTGAAATCCGGGGAGAGATTCTAATGCCATGGAGTGTATTTGATACTTTAAATGAGGAGCGTGAACGAGCTGAAGAACAGTTATTTGCAAATCCAAGAAATGCAGCGGCAGGAACACTGAAACTTCAAAATCCTCAGTTGGTTGCCGAGCGAAAACTGGATGCCTATCTCTATTATTTATTGGGTGAAAATTTACCTTCAGATGAACATTTTGAAAACCTGAAATGGGCTGAAAAATGGGGTTTTAAGGTCTCTAATGCCGTCAAAAAATGTAGTTCTCTTCAAGAGATTTATGATTTTATTCAATATTGGGATGTTGAACGCAAAAATTTACCGGTTGCTACAGATGGTATTGTGCTGAAAGTAAACTCTTTGAATCAACAGAAAAACTTAGGTTTTACAGCAAAATCCCCTCGTTGGGCAGTTGCCTATAAATTTAAGGCAGAACAAGCTGTAACTACATTAGAATCAGTCTCTTTTCAGGTTGGACGAACCGGTGCTATTACCCCGGTTGCAAATCTGACTCCGGTTCTGCTATCCGGAACTACGGTGAAAAGAGCCTCTTTGCATAATGCGGATATTATTGAATCTCTCGATTTACACTTGGGTGACCAAGTATTTGTAGAAAAAGGTGGTGAAATTATCCCAAAAATTACCGGTGTTGATGTAAATCACAGACATTTATCCGGTGAAAAAGTACGGTTTATTGAAATATGTCCAGAATGCGGATCTGCATTAGTGCGTGTTGCCGGAGAATCGGCTCATTATTGTCCTAATGATACCGGATGTCCTCCTCAGATTGTGGGGCGTATTGAGCACTTCATTAGTCGTAAGGCTATGAATATTGATGGCTTTGGTGGCGAAACCGCAGAACTGCTCTTTGAAAAAGGCCTAATTCATAATATTTCAGATATTTACGAGCTGAAATATGAATCTGTACTTAAACTGGAAAGGTTTGCTGCAAAGTCTGCGATGAACCTTATTTCAGGTATAGAAAACTCTAAAACAGTTCCTTTCGAAAGGGTTTTATTT
>JAUZOF010000266.1 GCA_030706585.1 Bacteroidota bacterium | reverse complement strand
TATCCGTCAGAAACGGTGACTGAAAAAACGCCTGCTTTCCGTAATATTACCTTCAGCAATATTACCGCTACGGTGGAAAAGGGTAAACGTGCCGGTCTGATATGGGGATTACCGGAATCACCTGCCGATAATATTCTTTTGCAGAATGTAAATATCACTGCGGAAAATGATTTTGGTATCTATTTTGCGAAGAATGTACGTTTGGAAAATTGTAAAATCCGAACTAAGTACGGTCTGAATAAACTGTCCGTAACTAATGCTGAGGTTACTCTTGATGGAAAACCGGTAAAATAAATTCTTTCCGATTACCCGAAGCAAAAACACCTGACAGGTTTTTAAAACCTGTCAGGTGTTTTTGCTTCGGGTAGTTTCTTGATGAGATTCAAATGAATAGCAATCAACATAAGCTTGTGGACACAGACTCCCTTTTGCTCATGATGCTCAGCAGAAGTATCAACCCGCTCAGCATAGCGAGAGCACAGAAAGCAAACAGCCAGGGCATTCCGGCATAATGAATCACTCCTCCAATCATCGGTCCCGTAACCCCCAGAGATAAATCGATAAACAGGCCATAACCTGCCAGCGCCGCTCCGGCATTGGCAGATGGAGCGCTACGTACAGCTTCTACCCCAAGTGCGGGAAATACCAGAGAGAATCCGAACCCTGTAATTCCTGATCCCAGCAAAGCAAGGGTTGAATTGGACGCCATGAATAAGATTATAAGCCCGGCAAGTTCTGTAATGAAACAGATTAGCCCGACCTGTAAGCCTCCTTTTATATCTATATGTTTTGCAAAAAACAACCGTCCGAAAATAAACAATACACTGAAGACGGTCAGGCACAGTGCTGCATTCGTCCAGTGAAAATAGTCGTAATAGAGTGTGATGAAATTGGAGATACCGCCAAAACCGATTGCGGATAAGCCCAGGCAAATGCCGAAGGGGGCAACGATTCGCAACACATTGAAAAATGAGGTTGAGTCGCCTTTGTTTTTATTGGGTTTGACTGCTTTTTTTGAAGAGGCATAGAGCCAGCCGATAAGTCCGACAAGAAATGTGATAAACGCGATTGTGTAAAGCGATCCGTATTGAACACAAACTACGCCAAGCGGAGCCCCTACAGCTAAAGCACCGTAACTGGCTATCCCATTGAATGAAATGGCGGTAGCTGTATGCTTATCACCCAATGTTAACATAGCCCAGTTGATGGGACTGGCCCCAATCATACCTTCGGCGCAACCGGTCAGTAGCCGGGTAATAATCAGCATTAACAGGCTTAAAGCGGGGATGGACTGATAATAAAACGAGATCAGTAACAGTAGGCCACTGAGGGCAAATCCGCTCATGCTGAGTTTTACGATCAGTTTCGGTCCTCTGGTATCGACAATCTTTCCGGAGTAGCCCCGCATCAGAAGTGTAGTAATGTATTGCAAGCTGATAACGACACCCGTGGTAAGTTCGCTGTATCCCAGTGTTTTGTGGATGTATATGGGCAATACAGCTAAAGGCAAACCTATACAAAAATACCCTATAAATGTAAGCAAGACAAAACCTGCGATCTTCTGCTTAATACCTACTGACGATATCTCAACACACTGTTCTACCGGCATCGCTCGTTTTTTTTGCAAAAGTACAAACTTACGAATAGGGGGTAAAGTGATATTGACTTTTATCGTTTGAAAGAGAACATCATTTAACGGTAGCCTGTTGTTGCAGGGAATGAATTAACTTATCCTTTTCCGGGGAAAGATGATACTGAAAACGAAGCCGATGAAATGGGGCAACCCCGGTTTCATCGGCTTATCTAAATGCTAAATAAACATCGCAGCTTCCTGTGCTACCTTTCTGTTGTATTCCAACGCCAGCGATTTGTAATTGACCAAATCGATAATGGTGCCTATCAGACACAGTCCGGCGGTGAAAAAATAGAGGATTCCCATACCCATTTGATTTGTCAGGAACCGTTGGATACCCGAAAAACCGGCAAAACCAAGCAGTGTGGTTACCAGAATGATCATCGGATCCCTCCGTCGACTGCGGTAAATGATGGCAAAGTTGCAGATTTGTTCGTCTGTTTTGTCTTTCAACAGCGCATCAATGGTCATTGCTTCGTCGAGCTCAAGCTCAGGCATTTGTGATAAGATTCGGTTCATAGTATTGATTTTTAAAAGTTCTGTTTCATTTCTGATTGGTTTTTATCTTGCGGACAAAGAGTAATTGGTAACTGCGACGCAATAATATAACGACAGCCGGAAGTGCTAATGGATGTGCATGGAATGAATCAATCAATCGGCCCCGGAATAACAGTGCTATACCATGTCCCAGCCCACACCCCGGACAGAAATCGATGCCCAGGTGTCTGAACAGGCAAAGCGAAAAATGGCCACTTTGGTCCGGATCGGTCATGGCAAGCAAAGTAATGGCAATCAGCCAGAACCACCCTTCCGGTTTACCTCCTGCAATATATTTACTTACTTTATTGTACATAATTCAGATGTTATCTCCTTTTCTTTGTTCCACACCTTATTACTCGTTAATGTTACCCCATGACAATATACTTTACATATCGCTGCAACCAGTTGTCTTTAAAGTCAAACCAATCCTGACGATAAGGGGTATTATCTATGACCTGTTTGAATTTGGCGAATGGTTTCTTGTTTTGGAGAGCATCGGACAGTTTATTCTTGTGTTTATCATTAGATAGAGTTTGAACGAACTTTTCCATGATCTTAAAAGATTAGTCCGATTCCAGAGGCTCTATGCAAATGCGCTTTTCCCATTCCGGATATTTCAGGTCTAATTCATTAATCGATAGGCCTGTTTGTATTTCAGTTTCTTCCGGATCATCAAAGAGTCCCTGAGGAATTTCTTCTATTTCAAGGGTGTCAGGATTCAAAAAGCAGACAAGTCCTGCGTCTATACTACCTGCTATACTTTTGATTATTTTGTCATATCGAGACGGCAAAGTGAATTCATCATCATCGTCATCGTCCTGCTCTTCAATAATGATATTTTCTTGCAGAAACTCAAGGATTTTTTGTAATTCACGGGAATCATCTTTTACCGTATGTACAATTAGGAGAATTTCGTCTAAAAGATTGTTTGTGCTCATAAGCTTTCTATCCGGATAACCTGATCAATAGTATTCATAAAACAAATCTGCAATTTCATCTGCAAAACCATATCCGCAGGGAGAAGCCCATTTCACGCAATCTTCGACGCGAATCCTGAAATCTTGCAGAATATTATGTTTGGCCATAAATTTCAATGCCGCGGAAAAATTATTGTAAGCGCCGGTGTAGAAGGCTTCATCCATATCTCCATAACGGGCGGTAAACTCACAGGCGCACTCGGGCAAGGTGAGCATCACGTCGGCCAACGCTTCGGGTGAAGGCTGTAAATCTTTAAAGTCGGCAATGGCCCGTTTGGCAACCGCATATTTCAAACCTGCCCGCTCCGGACTCACCACATTAAACTCTTTCCGAATCAGCTTCTTATACTTTTCGGCCAACTCTTTTTCATTTCGTGGATTCAGATAGAATTCGTAAAATTCTTTTACCGCTTTGTTCTTATCGTATAAATCCAGAATTTGCTCCACCAACTGCTCTTTAGTCAGTTTGGTTAGTTCTTTCTTTAGGGTTGCTTTTGACATGTCTGGTTATGTTAGAACGATTATTACCTAATGCATATAATTCATTGCCTTTGGAAATTTTATATTGCTTATGAATTTTCTTACTGATTCTGATGAATTATTAGACTTCCTTGTTTGGCCAATTTTACTCTTCACAAATCTACAAAAAAATCATTTCAATATATTGCTATTTTTCACATTTAAGGGACTTAGTTATAGATTTATTGGTATTCAGAGCCTGTTTAATTTTTACCGAAACACTTTCATATAAGGAGAAAAGCAAAAAGTTACATCAAATTGACCTGAAAAAGTATCGCAATAAGATATAAACAGACTCCAGTCCTCTCATTTTAATCCATTGCAAGTATAGCTCAATAGCCTCCAGCTTAAGCTGGAGGAATAAATAGATCAGCGAATTAGGGCTTTAGCCAAAAATTATTTGTATTAGGATTTGTGGCTAAAGCCTATATTGATATTGTTTTTCTGGTCCTCCGGCTTTACCCCAGCTTAAACAGGAGGCAATTCAATCTTAGCTTAGTTTACCTTTGACTCTCATCCAGAAGTAATGAAGGGATAAAACCCAGATAAGTTACTCATAACTCCCAGATAAAATCCAGATAAAACCTATCTATAAGGATCGGTTTTATCTTTGACTTATTTTTAAGTTGCCTTGCACTTAACTACATAAAGAATCGGGATTACCCCTTAACTACTATTGAAGATTCTCTAAACAACCATAGGATAACGTTGAATTTATAAGTACTTATTTCGTGTTGTTTCCTGTGAGTATTTATCCTTTATAGGTGAATTGACTTCAAACCATATCTGATTCGTTACTGCTCCGATACTGCTCCGATACTGCTCCGATCATGGAATATTTGATGTTTCCTTTAGTTTGATGTTATGGTTGTTTGTTATGTGTTGATTTGTGATTTATTAGATGCTTAAAGTAGTAAATTGTAAGTTTGGTTCACTGGAGGATAAAACTGGTATTTTTCGGTTTGCTTCCGTAAAGTATCTAAAACAGAAGGGCTTTTTTGTGTGTTTACAGGTATTAGGCCTTTTAATGTTGATTAGATTAACTGATAAACTTTGATTTTGACATTTTGCTACTCCATTTTTCCCAAATAAGGCCTTTTTCTATCTTCAGATCCTCCAGGGACACTCCAGTGATGCTCTAAGGATCCTCCAGAGATGATATGGAAAACAGTTGAAATAGAAAAAGAGGTTGGATTGCTTACAAAAAGTTGCCTGTTTCTCTTTTCGGCTATCAGAATGATAATCCTGATCGTTAATCTACACTTTACGGGCTTATATTAAGACTGGCATGAAGATTTGTGGTTATGACATTGGGCTGATTATGTTACGCGTTGTGTTAAATGACTGCTCGTGTTATATTAAAATGTGGCTCGTGTTAACAAAATGTCAAATAGCCATAAATGATGTTTATGGATAGAACAACTGTGAGAAAAGCCCGTTATATTTGCATCATGTTTTTCATGGTATTAGATTTAAGGTTAACAAAAAGGTTGAGGTTGTCGTGAGACAACCTTTTCTGTTTTTATACGGTTTGACCATTTATCTTTGGTCTGTCAGTGTATAATTGTTTTGCCTTATTTTGATCAAAACAAACCTTTTCTTCAACAAAATCAGCACATTAACAGACACGACAATGAAAGATATCGAAATGATACAAAAACTTTCCGTCCTGCACTGCATATTGCAGATGATAGCTTCGGCTGAGGGAGGATTTAATGAAGAACGCGATCAGGACGCCATAGATGTGGCTCTGAAAGAGCTGGATTTACCTACCGGTTTTTCCCTCAATGGAGCGCTCAGATTGAATCCATACGATTGTTTTGTGCATCTAAACTCTCTAAACGATCAGGACCGGGTGGCATTTCACCAACTCATGCATAAGATAGCCGGTATGGCAGGAGATACAGAAGTGAGAATGAACTGTGCGAACTATCTTTTGGGCCTTTGTGTCAGAAAATAACGGATTATTTTCTCGTTCCCGTTTTCTTAAGCAATAGATTGAAATAGAGATAAACAACGGCATGCAGCGGATTCTTGAAGTTTGTTTTTAAATCCAGCAAACGGTTTCCGATAGAGGTGTAGCTGTAGAAATCCCGGTTTGCCTTAATCGTAGCTTCGCTGAGGTCATCCGGAGTCATTTGGGCGGGAACAAATGCTGACCGGTTGTAGCGGTAATTCGGATGGTTCCACCATTGACCGTCATATAACAGCCGGTTCTCCTTTTTCAGTTGTTCGTAAATGGGAGTACCGGGATAAGGCATCATAAGGTTGAAATAGGCTAAGGAAAATCTGTTGGATACCGCAAAATCAACTGTACGTTTTAATGAGTCGATGGAGTCACAATCATTTCCAAAGACAAAAGCCGCCCAGTTAAGCATCCCGTAATCTCTTAATACCCGGATCGGTTCCTCGTATCTGTTGAAATTAATCAGGTTGGGCGCTTTATGGTAACTGCGCAGACCTTCCGTTGTGATTGAATCAAAGCCGATCAGATTTCCCATACATCCGCTTTCCGCCATCAGTTTCATCAGCTCCCTGTCTTCGGTCATTTCGATACTGGCCTGGCTCACCCATTTGATTTCCATTGGAATAAGCTCCCGGAGGAAATGCTTCAGGATCTCTTTTTCAGCGGTGATATTATCGTCCACAAAGAGATATAT
>JAUZOF010000265.1 GCA_030706585.1 Bacteroidota bacterium | reverse complement strand
GCGTTTGCCGTTGACCAGAAGTTGTCCATCTTTGAGTTCAACTTTACGGAATCCGACTTTAGTGGAAACGGCTTCGATAAATTTACCGGCATCGTCTTTCAGCGTAAGCACCAGAGAGTAGAGGTTCGGAGTCTCATTGCTCCACAATGCCGGAGCCTTGACCGCCTGGGTAAATGTTGCCTGTTTGAGACCTTCAGCCGAAGCGTTGATATTCAGGTTTTGATTGAATATTACATTGCCTTTTGCATCGAGTAACTGAGCTGTTACCTGTCCGTTTTTGGCAGACTTGTTGTAATTGTGCAAGGTAATATCGACGGCCAATGAGCCGTTTTTATAGTGGGCATCCAAATCAGGACGGGTAAAGAAATCGGCGATACGGATATTGTCCGTACTATAGAGGTAAACGTTGCGGTCGATACCCGAAAGGCGCCAGAAGTCCTGGTCTTCGAGATAGGAACCGTCGCTCCAGCGGTACACTTCTGCAGCGATGATATTTTTACCGGGTTTTACGTATTTGGTTATGTCAAATTCAGCCGGGCTTTTGGTGTTTTCGGTATAACCGACCTTTTCACCATTCACCCAAATATACATCGCAGCCGTCCCTCCTTCAAAATGAACAAAGACGCGGCGACCGTTCCAGCCTGATGGAAGAGTAAAGTCTCGACGGTACGAACCTACAGGGTTGTCGCTGTGGTCGATGTATGGCGGGTTTTTAGGAAACGGATAAGTGATGTTGGTATAAATGGGAATTCCGTATCCCTGGAGTTCCCAGTTTGATGGTACCTTGATTTCTTTCCAGTTAACCACGTTGAAGTCGGTTTTGTAGAAATCTTTCGGACGTTGGTCCGGGGTAGGGGACCACTGGAATTTCCAGTTGCCATTTAATGAATAGTACCAGGGAGAACTTTCATATTGGTCAGCAACAGCTGATCGTTCATCGGCGAAAGGCAGGAAGGTAGCCCTTGCCGGTTCGCGGTTAATCTGGAAAACACCGGGGTTTTCCCAGTCATTGGCGACCGCCTTCTCCTGTTTCTTTTCGGCAATAGCCGGAGTGAGTAAAACAGACAGAATGCCGGTCAGTAACCATGTGTGTTTCATGTAATCTTATGTGTTATATGTGATTGTTGATTTTAAGACGTAAACGAAGGAAATATTCCTTAGTTAATTCTTCCTGATTTCAGGTCGGGAACAATCGAATCTTTCCAGTTCAGCTCCAAAGCTGTTTCTCCTTTAAATGTTAGAGGCAGGAAAATGTATCTCGAATTGAAATAGTGGTTGCCATCCCAACGGTCGCCCACATAAAGGTAGCTGGTCGTCTCATTTCCTTCGATAGGAAGTATATAAGTGGATTGCGAATCAAAAGTAGTGGAATTTCCGATATCGGTCAAGTCAGACCATGGGCCACGGATGGATTTGGCATAAGCATATTTAGCCTGATTAGGAGCCCAGCCGGTACAGCCCGACGTGATCATAAAGTAGTAGTCACCCCGTTTGACCAGTGCCGGAGCTTCACGGTGACCACCCGGCCAAAGGGTAAGCAGGTGTTCTTTCGTGTCCAGATAATCATCGGTGAGTTTGTACACCATCATATCGTAATTTTCGCGGGCAGCAGAGAGGAAATAAGCAGTACCGTCTGTGTCTTTAAAAAGCGTACAGTCGCGCGACATGTTGCCGAAAGGACGGAAGCTTTTCAGATATTTGAAAGGTTTCTCAATATCGTCGGAAACAGCCACCGCGGCGCGGGCATAACTGTAGTCGGAGCTTATTTCGTAGTGCATCCACATGACGAATTTCTTAGTCTTCTCATTGTAAATGACCTTTGGGCGTTCGATGTTGGCATTAGCCAATTCCGGATTGGACTGGCGGGTAAGCAGATCTCCTCGGAATTCCCAGTTAATCAGGTCGGTCGAACGATAACAGGAAACAAGGACCTGATCGTGACGGTTTTCACCAATCCAGTAGTAGTATTTGCCTGCTTTGAGGAATCCGCCTCCGTGCGCGTTGATGATTTTGCCGGAGGTGTCAGTGTAGTTGCCTCCGTTGACGATTGTCTTTTGTGGGTTTTGGGCGATGGCACAGAAGTATATGCCTAAAGAAATGAGAATTGAAAAAAAGAATAACCTTAACTTGAGCTGCTTTCTCATTGATTTGACTTTTGACTGGTTAATACCTATTGAAAACCTATTGTGATAACGAGTACTATTCTCTATTTGCAAAAGTATAAGCTAAATAACCAACGCGGGGCGATTATTCGTTCAATAAGGATTGAAAATAATTCTGTCACAAATTGGTGGTAATTTGGATTGTTTTTGTTGTGAAAGGTCATATTCTGAACGGTTTAACGCTTTTCGATGAAGCATCTGTTCCCTGAAATGACCAGATATTACTCATTCGAGGTGAGAAATTACACTATTGGGGTGAAATGGAGTTCCAATTTATCGGTCGATTTCATCTTCAGGTCGAAATGTAATGCCAATATTGGGCCGTAAATAAAGGATAAAAAAAGAGGACTTCCTCACGGAAATCCTCTTTCGAAAAAATAGTTCTTATGGATTGTACTTAAAATTTGAATGGCGCTTTAGACAAATAGACGCGGTAGTCTTTGACTACACCGACATTGCTTTTGTCTCCGCGTGGCAGGATGCGGAATCCTTTCACGTTTACATTTTCACCCAAATCAATCACCACCTGGTGTGGATGTTTGGTTTTGCTGCTGGTTGTCTGGGTTTGCCAGATCACAGACTCCTGCAGGTCGAAGATTTTGTCAGCCGAGTTATTTACGGTAGTTACCTCTTCGCTATCGGCATAAAGCACTCTCCACAGTTGTGATGAGATTGCTTTACCATCTTCTCCAATCAGCTCAAATTCGGCAATCGAAGTTACCGGGTCATTTGCATCCTGAGCGTTGAGCGCTTCGAAGCAGAGGTAGCGACCGTTCTGTATTTGGTCAAATGTGATGGCTTTCCATCCGTTTCCGGCAGGAAGCGAGCCTGTATTTACCGGTTTCACGCCGGTCAGATCAAGGTTTTGACCTTTTTTGCGGTGCAGCAGCGATTCATCCTGAGCTGTTTTGTCAAGGATTGGATGATTAAGACCTGCAATTGTTGTTAACGCAGGTTTATCCACATCCAAAACAATGATTTCGTTGACACCCTTTTTCAACCAGCAGGCAGGAACAAACAATGTCTGAGTAGGACCGATTTTCCAGAAGCGACCGAGGTTGTGCCCATTGAGCCAAACCATACCTTTGCCCCATTTGCTCATGTCGAAATAGGTGTTGCCAGTTTGGTTAAGGGTAAATGTCGCTTTATACCATGCCGGACCTTTAGCCGGAGCCGGTTTGTATTTTTCCTTTTGCTGGAATGCATAATCCACAGGGAAGTTATATACCGACCATCCTTTCAGTTCGGTTGTGTTATTACCCTCTGAAAGTTCTACCTTTTTGGTAATACCTTTACGGTCAATAATAGCCTCGCTGTAGTTGATGCGTCCCATTGCTTCTACTAAAATGTCCAGTCTCGCAGCGGCGGGTGTAGCGGGGATTTCAACCTCTTTGCCTCCGAGGCGGCGGTCGAGTTTACCAACGATTTTACCATTTACAAAAATGGTAGCCCAGTCGTGAACATCGCTGATGGTCAGTTTTCTGCTTTTAGATGAAGCCGGAATGGTAGTGCGGTAAAGGATAGAACCCCAGCCCTGATCGAACATTTCCATAGGCTGGATATCTTCGCTCTTTTTAGCAACAGGCAGGTTGTCAAAGAGATTAGCGGTCTGTGTAAATTTAACGGCCGGAATTTCAATCGTTTTTTCGGGATAAGCCGGAACATCAGTCAATGTTTCTCCTTCCTGAAGGTAGTTTTTCAACAAATCACGGACTGCATAGAACTTATCCGTTGCATGTCCTGATTCGTCAATCGGCGCATTGTAATCGTATGATGAAGTAGTAGGGGCAAAGGAAGGTGAATTGGAACCGGCCCAGTGACCGAAGGATGTACCTCCGTGAGCCATGTAAAGGCTGAAAGAGACTTTCTTATCCATCATGTCTTTGAGGCTTCCGATGAATGAACTGATGGAACGGGTTTCGTGCGGACTGCCCCAGTGGTCAAACCATCCGGTCCAGTATTCGCTACACATCAGGGGTGCATTAGGATTGAGTTCCTTGAATTTCTTGAATTGGTTGTCGATGTTGGAACCGGCACCGAAGTTAAGTGTGCTGGCAACTCCCGGTACATTGTAACGGTCAAAGTTGGAAGACCAGTCGCAACGGAAAAGTTGCACTTTGTCGAATCCGGCAGCACGGATACCATCGCGGATGGTGGACATGTAAGCGGCATCATTGCCCCATACACCGTATTCGTTTTCCACCTGTACCATAATGATTGGGCCACCATTCTGTATCTGGTATTTAGCCAACTGTTTACCTGCTTCGTTGAGGAAAAGCTTGGTTCTTTCCACGAAATAGCTGTCAGACAGTGTGCGGACTTTCAGGTCTTTCTTTTTCAGTAACCACCAGGGGAGGCCACCCATTTCCCATTCTGCACAAACATACGGACCCGGACGAAGGATACAGTACATACCATTTTTCTGAATTAGACGAACGAATTCCGCCACGTCTTTATCTCCAGAGAAATCGTACACTCCGGGTTGTTGTTCATGATAGTTCCAGAACAGGTAAATACAAATGGTATTCATCCCCATGGCCTTACACATCTGGATACGATGCTCCCAGTAGGGTTTCGGGATACGGCTGTAATGCAATTCACCAGCGCGTAAGATAAAAGGTCTTCCGTTGAGCAGGAAGGTATTCTTCCCGGCAACGAAGTCACCGCCCTGCGTTGGATTGGCCTTTACAAGACCCGGTACAAGCAGGAGGGCGATCATTAATGATAAAAGAATCTTTTTCATTCAGTTCTCTTTGCGTTTTATTTGTGAAATAATAGTGTGTACTGTGTTACTTATTGCTCTTAATGTGTTTACTTCTTATCAGTGAACCGGACTAACTCGGAGGTTGCCAATAGGAATGCCCCTACACCGAAATTAGCAGTAGAATTTGCGTCGACTACCTGTCCCGGAATGGCCTTTTCACCGATGGGCTGCACATATCCGATTTTGCCGTTTGGCTGCAAAGCCGTGGTTGAGAGATATTTCCAACCTTTCATTGCAGCGGGCAGATATTTCTTTTCTTTCAGGTAACCATTATTGATTCCCCAAAGCAGACCGTAGGTAAAGAACGCTGTTCCACTGGTTTCATAACCCGGAGCATGATTCGGGTCGAGCATGCTGCGGGTCCAGTAACCCTCTTTTTGCTGGTGTTTGATGATGGCTTTGGCCATATCGCGATAGTGCTGTTCAAACACGCCACGGTATTTATAGTCTTTCGGCAAATCTTGCAGCACTTTAGCCAGACCGGCGAAGATCCATCCGTCACCACGTGCCCAAAAGTCTTTTTTGCCGTTTACGCTCTTGTGTTTTGGATAAACGTATTTGGCATCCCGGTAAAAAAGTTTGGTTTTAGGGTCATACATGATACTTTTGGCGTATAAGAAGTATTCATGCAGTTTTTCCAGATACAGCGGATTGCCTGTTATTTTGTACATTTTGGTCATTACCGGCATTACCATGTAAAGTCCGTCGGCCCACCACCAGTAATCGTTTTGGCTAGTGTTCATCTCATATTCCATCACCTCACGTGCACGGGCTATCTTTTGAGAGTCCGGTGTCAGGTTGTACAAATCAGCATAAGTCTGGAAGCATATCTGCCAATCTCCAAATAAAACGTATTCAGGTTTTTCACCATAGGTGTATTTCCATTTTGATTTGTCGTTGGAAGTTGCCCCTTTCCAATTGTTCTGCTGCGCCCATTTTTCCGAATATTTACGGTACTCTTCATTTTTAGTGATATAATACGCTTCCATATTACCGGTATGGTAGGCTGCATTGTCCCAAAACGGATTGCCCGGATCGGTATGTGTATTTTGCCAGTAATCATTTACTTTTTGGATAATGCTGATTAGTTCTGATTTCGTCGGGTTCTGTTGCGCAGACAGGTAAGCACTAAAACAAAAAATAAGAAATGCGATAAAACTGGTTTTTTTCATGTTTACTTAGGAAAAAGAATTAGAGGAATCAGCGTAATAAGAATTTATCTTTCGACTAAATGTCTCTACACAATTCCGATAGTGCAAAATTATATTATGACAGACAGCATCGGGTGGATAATCCGTTCAATATGGTAGATGTGTTTGCATAATGATCAGTTGCTCTGTTTTTCATTTCCATGGCTGCTGCAAAATTATCAACAATAGCAGTTTTTAAGGTGTCTTATATATGC
>JAUZOF010000264.1 GCA_030706585.1 Bacteroidota bacterium | reverse complement strand
CGAAAAGAACGAAACCATCGGAGGTCTTCTTCGTTTTGGTCTTCCGGATTTCAAACTGAACAAAAAAATCATCGACCGTCGTTTGGCGTTGATGGCAGAAGAAGGTGTAGAATTCAAAACGGGTGTTCACGTAGGTAAAGACATTACCGGCAAAGAGATCATGGAGCAATTTGATGCTGTATGTCTTGCTGTTGGTGCTGAGCAGCCACGTGACCTGCCTATCAAAGGCCGCGAGTTGAAAGGCGTTTACTTCGCTCTTGAATTCCTGGGACAGCAAAACCGTGTAGTTGCGGGTAAAACTTTCTCTGATGCAGAGCGTATCAGCGCAAAAGGCAAACATGTATTGGTAATCGGTGGTGGTGATACAGGTTCTGACTGTGTGGGTACTTCTGTACGTCACGGAGCAGCAAGTGTTACTCAGATCGAGATCATGCCTATGCCTCCTGCACACCACAACCCGGCTACTCCATGGCCAACTTACCCGATGGTGTTGAAAACTTCTTCTTCTCACGAAGAGGGTTGTACCCGTCGCTGGAACCTTGAAACCAAACAATTCATCGGTAAAGACGGTAAGTTGACTGAAGTTGAAATCGAAGAAGTAGAATGGAGACAAGGTGAAACCGGTATGACAATCCACCGCACTGGTAACAAAGAGACTTTGAAAGTTGATTTGGTATTCCTGGCAATGGGATTCGTTCACCCGGTACATGAAGGGTTGTTGACCGAACTTGGTGTTGAGTTGGATGGCCGCAAAAACGTAGCTGTTAACGCTGCGCAGCAAAGCTCTGTAAGCAAGGTGTTTGCAGCAGGTGATGCTCACCTGGGTGCCAGCCTTGTGGTAAGAGCAATTGCTTCAGGTCGCAAAGCTGCTGAGGAAATCGACACGTTCCTTAAATAACATTCATTTATATAGAACACAGACTATTCTGTAGTCCGTTTCTCATGGATTATGCGTAATTTTGTAGCGCAAAAAACGAGAAGCCGGGGATCAGACATAGTCTGTGTTCTCTTTTTATTTTTATACAAAAACTTTATTCCTGAAAGATGTCCGATAGCATCAAACACGAATGTGGTATAGCCATGATCAGGCTACTAAAGCCACTTGAATACTACAAGGAGAAGTACGGGACTGAGTCCTATGGGTTAAACAAGCTCTATCTCTTGATGGAGAAACAACACAACCGCGGCCAGGAAGGCGCCGGTGTGGCTTGTGTAAAACTAAACGCTCAACCCGGTGAAGAGTATATCTTTCGGGAAAGACAGATGGGGTCAAACGCCATCCAAAATGCTTTTGAGAGTATTGGCAAAGAAATGGCTAATACTGAAAACTCTCACAACGTACCCTTCAAAGGCCAGCTCTACATGGGGCACCTTCGCTACAGCACTACCGGCCGTTCAGGCATTTCCTACGTTCACCCTTTCCTACGCCGCAACAATTGGAAAAGCCGCAACATCGCCCTCGCCGGAAACTTTAACCTGACCAATGTTGACGAAATATTCAACTTCATAGTCTCTCAGGGACAACATCCCCGCCATAACGCCGACACTTTTATTATTCTTGAATTAATTGGTTACCTGCTTGATCAGGAGGTTGAAAAACTGTATGAGCAATTTAAAGATCAGGCCCAGGATGGTTCTGAACTGAACCGGTTAATTGAGGAGCAGTTGGATGTCGAAAATATCATTCGCGAAGCCAGCCGCATGTGGGATGGTGGATACGTGATGTGCGGATTGATCGGATGCGGTGACATGTTTGCCTTCCGCGATCCATGGGGAATACGCCCAGCATTCTACTACCAGGATGATGAAGTGGTGGTGGTAGCTTCGGAGCGCCCGGTAATCCAGACGGTGATGAACGTGGCATTCGAAGATGTAAAAGAACTGATCCCCGGACAAAGTATCGTGGTCAAACAAAACGGTACCGTAAACCTGACCCAAATCCACGAACCCAAGAATGTGGAAGCTTGCTCGTTCGAACGCATCTACTTCTCCCGCGGAAGCGACAAAGAGATCTACAATGAACGCAAAGAGCTGGGTAACCTGTTGGTGGAACCGGTACTGAAAGCTATTGACTACGATGTTGAAAATACAGTATTCTCATTCATTCCCAATACCGCAGAAGTAGCATTCTATGGTCTGCTCGGCGGAATGATGAACTACAATAACCAGAAGAAAATCCAGCAGATTCGTGAGAAAAACGGCCACCTTAGTGATGAGGATTTGCTGTCTATCCTGGATAACCGGATTCGTTTCGAGAAGGTAGCTATCAAGGACATCAAGCTACGTACTTTCATCGCTCAGGATGGGAACCGCAATGATCTGGCCACCCACGTTTACGATATTACTTATGGATCCATCCGTCCGGGGATTGATAATCTGGTGGTGATTGACGACAGTATCGTGCGTGGTACGACGTTGAAACAAAGTATCATCAAGATCCTTGACCGTCTGCAACCGAAGAAGATTGTGATCGTCTCCTCCTCACCTCAGATCCGTTTCCCGGACTGCTACGGTATCGATATGTCGCGCATGAACGAGTTTATCGCGTTCAAGGCTGCTATCGAACTGTTGAAACAGGATGGTAAGCAAAGTGTAATCGACGAGGTATATGCCAAATCGAAAGCGCAGGAAGGCCTTCCTAAGGAGCAGGTGGTGAACTATGTGAATGAAATCTATAGCGGTTACACTGACGAGCAGATTTCGGCCAAGATTGCCGAAATACTCACGCCAAAAGATACCCGTGCTGAAGTGGAGATTGTTTATCAATCAATCCCTGCATTGCACAAAGCTTGCCCGAACAACAAGGGCGACTGGTATTTCTCCGGAAACTACCCGACTCCGGGTGGAACCCGTCTTGTCAACCAGGCTTTCATCAATTACATCGAGGGAAGCGACAAACGTTTCGTGGAATAAGAACCATTTGTACAGATATAGAAAATCCCGATCAACAGCTGTTGGTCGGGATTTTTCAATTATAAGATATTGCGAGAGCACTCTTCAAATGTATTTATTGACCCTTTCTCTATGAGCGAAAGGGTCTGATACGCACTCGACAGTCTCGCTCATAGAGAGACTGTCGATAAAAGGAATCGCTAGATTTTTCAGTCTAAAGACAGTGACATTAATTCTTTACCCAGGTTATGCAGTCCCTCTTCAATCCGCTTGCGCTGGGCAGGGCGGGGCTTGCGTACACCGGCTGCATAATGCCACAGCTGGCGTTCGTTGATGCCGGTAATGCGGCTCAGGGCAGCTTTAGTGAAGATGCTGCTGTAGTGGTTGATCAGGGCTTCAACGGATAAATGGTATTCCAGCTCATATTCTCCCTCAAAATCTTCAGGAATAGCATCGCCAAATTCCTTCGAGACTTCAATATGTCCGCGGATGGCTTCGTTCATATTGCCCTCCAGTTCGCTGATTGAATTCCCGGTGGTAATACATCCCGGAAGCAAAGGAATATGTGCTCCGTAATGGTTTCCGGTATAGGAAACATTTACAATAATCTTTCTCATAAGCTATTTTATTTTGCAAAGATGGTAATATAATGAACGGATAGGGTGAATGGTTCGCGATATTACTACTAATTAATGATAGGCACCTGGAATGCAAATTTATTCATTCATATCGAAAGTCTCTCTATGAGCGAGACTTTCGAGTGCGTACCCGGCCCTTTCGCTCGTAGAGAAAGGGCCGGTAACTGCGAATGAATAATTCAGATCATTCCAACGCAAAAAATCCCGATCGCAATGACCGGGATTCAATATTTTGTCACAATTAGTTGGCCGAGGGGCCCGAAGCATCCGGTGTTTCGGGATCATCCTTATGTGCATCGGCCAGGCTCTGATAGTAAGCGATACGGTTATTGAGCTGGCCGATCAGTTGGGTGTAGGCCTCGTTTGTCGAATCCTCTGCAAAGAGGTTGATCGCCTTCTCTAGTTTACGGTAAGCGGCTACGATCTGTTTGCGGTTGGAGGATACATATTTGCCCACCTTCTCGGTCTCTTCCTGAGAGCGTTCTTGCAGTAGTGACGCCACATTAATGTTGGCCGTTTTGATCTGGTTCAAAGCTGGCAGGGCATTGATGGTCGTAAAATCCTGCAAGAGGGCAGGGGTGGTCTCAACGGCATCGACCAGGGCGGTAATTTGTGCCGTCTCTTCAGCATCGTCCTTATGGATGAGGTCACGGCCATAGTGCTCCATAAAGCGAAGTACATTGTTGGCCGCCTCGTAAGCCGGTATGCCCGGGATGTGACTGAAGGCATCTCCCAGCTTGAAAATAGCGGTCAGACCGCCGTCGCGCAGACTATCTTCATTGCCGATTGACTCGCTGTGTTCATTTCCCCGCACGGTGGCGAGGTATTTGGTGATACCGGCTACATCAGCGTTGTACTTATCCGAAAAAGGTTTCAACTCAGGGATAACGGACGACTTTTCGGTGACGATACCCGATACTTCGGTGTTAAACTGTACCAACTCGGCTACGCGAAGGAAGTGCAATGGCACTGGTTTTAGTTTCTTTTCCATGTTTGTGTGTATTAAATGTGAGTAAATAAGAAAGTCAACATACTTTGCTTGTCACTGAGCTTAGTGACGAGGTTCGAAACTGTTTTTACCCGTCACTGAGCTTAGTGATGGAGTTTTCAACTGTTTTTGTTCATCACTAAGCTTAGTGATGAAGGATTAAGTTTGTTTTATTCATCACTGCGCTTAGTGATGAGCTGTAGAAATTTTTTTATCCGTCACTAAGCTTAGTGATGGGCTGTAAAGTTTATTTTGTTCGTCACTAAGCTTAGTGACGGGCTATGGAAACTTTTTGGCTCATTACTGAGCATCGTTATTATAAAATGGAAAATGATTATCGGGAAGTGGGCTGGTGGTACTTTTATTCGGCTATCTTAACGTCTTTTCGACTCGTTGCTTCCCTTGATCAGGTTATCTGGGTGGCAATTTACTAAAATAATTGGATTGAGTATTAAAATGTGAGTGAAAATATTTACATTTGGGGGATTCGAAAGAACATAAAACTGAAATTCTTTTATTGATAACATTTAATACGAAATGCCATGGACTTTAAAGATTCAATTAAACAGCTTTCAGAAAGAGTTGAAAAACTAAAAGAAAACATTCAGACCGAAGAGGCTACAAAAAATGCGTTCATTATGCCATTCATATCTTCGTTGGGATATGATGTATTCAATCCGTTAGAAGTAGTTCCGGAATATACCTGTGATATTGGCACAAAAAAAGGAGAGAAGATTGATTATGCGATATTGAAAGACGATGAGCCGATTATCCTAATTGAATGTAAGCATTGGATGCAAGATCTGAATTTGCATGACAATCAGTTGTTGCGCTACTTCCATGTATCAAAAGCAAAGTTCGGCATCTTGACAAATGGTATTATCTTTAAATTTTATACAGATTTGGAGACTCCAAATAAAATGGATGAGAAACCATTTTTGGAGATTAATATTTCAGATTTAAGAGAGGTTCAGATTGAAGAGATTAAGAAGTTTCACAAGTCATACTTTGATATCAATAATATTATAAGTTCTGCAAGTGAGTTGAAATATACGAGCGCCTTGAAAACATTAATTGCTTCTGAATTTCAGAGTCCGAGCCCTGAGTTAGTTCGATTGCTGTCAAAACAAGTTTATGACGGGGTTATTACAACCAAATTACTTGATCAATTTACTGGTTTGGTAAAGAAATCATTGGCTTATTATGTAAATGATCAGATCAATGACCGTCTAAAATCTGCATTAAAAACCACTCAAGATACAGAAGAACAACCTAGCATTGACGATATTTCATTTCAAGAGCCTGAAAAAGAAGATAAGATTGTTACAACTGAAGAGGAAATAGAAGGTTATATGATTGTCAAATCTATTATCCGAAAGAATATAGAATCATCTCGTATTTATCATCGTGATACCCAAAGCTATTTTTCTGTGTTGATTGATGATAATAACCGAAAACCGATTTGTCGATTATATTTCAATTCATCAAAGAAATATATAGCTTTTTTGGATGAAGCAAAAAAAGAACAGAAATATGAACTCAGCTCTTTAGATGATATTTACTCTTATGAAGAACAACTGGTAAATGCCACTGAACGATATAAATAATATCACTATATTACAAAAGAAACTCCCGAACAGACTCCGTCAATTCGGGAGTTTCTTTTTGAGCCCCACGACCATAGCATTTTCTGAAATAAATCCCCTATTTTTGCACCCGGTAATTTACCCCGTATTAGTTGAAAATTAAAATCATAGCAATGAGAAAGATTAGTTTGAAGTTACTCGTAGCCTTGCTGGCTGTGGTGGCTGTATCCTGT
>JAUZOF010000263.1 GCA_030706585.1 Bacteroidota bacterium | reverse complement strand
TAAGTATGAAGACCAAGGATATTCCATCGGATGGTCGCAAAAGCCATGATGAACAGGATTGTTATGAATGTAAATCACGACATTTTTTAAATACACTTCGTTGTCAATTTCTCTTCTTTTAAAAGGTCGTTCAAATATATTACCATGTCGATTAGATACGATATTATGATTTTTAGCATAAGCATTAAACAGATGGGAGAAGTGCAGATAAGCCTCCGGACTTTTTGCATTATCTGTAGCAATCTCTTTCTGTATTGGCACCGTTTCCCATTTTACCGCATTAAAATCCTCGTCATTTGGAAAATCAACTCGTGAATATTTGTACACTACATTCTCTTTTATTCGTACCAAAAGATGAAAATGATTTGGCATCAACACCCATGAATAGGTTTCTGCAATCGGTTCAATAAATTTCGAATACAAAAACAGAAAATGCTCGTAATCTCTCTCGTTGCGAAAAAGATCTTCGCCATTAATTCCCCGGTTATAAATATGATAATACTTACCGGATACAAGAACGTCCTGATTTGCCATACTATTCGTTTTGTTTGTTTTTAACGCTGACAGGTGCAAGCACGCTGTCAGGTTATCACATTGCGAAGAACTACTCTTTTAATCAACCAGACTAAATTGATCTACCGAAAACCTGACAGCGTCGATAGACCTGTCAGCGTTAAAAAACATCATTCCAATATAAACGCTGACAGGTGCAAGCACGCTGTCAGGTTATCAAAGTGTAAAAAGAAAGCCCCCCCTACACCTGTTCCATTTTAATCACCAAAGATTGCGGCTCACCGCTACAATAATGCAGAATCGTTTCACTCTTTTTGAAGCCTGTTTTGACAGCTGTGACCCGATACGAACCTTCATCGATCGTCTTAATCAACATTCCACCCTTCTCAGCCGATGTGCGGGTCATGCTCATTTCGTCAAACTCCTCGCTTGGCGTCTCCGATGTGTTGAGAAGCTCCAACGTAACCTGTACCCCTTTGAGCGGATTGCCCTGGGCATCCGTCACATTAATCTTCACCGCTACCGAACGCGTACCTCTGACGGTCACTTTGCGTGCAGATTTATATTTGCTATAAAGAGCAGTGTTGGTCTCGCTAATCAGTTCCACGATCAGGTCAATGTTACCCAACGATTCTTCGATATTGTCATGACATTCATCCACCGCGTTGTTATATTCGCGGCTGTTGAGCTTATTGATCGTGGGCTTGGGTATACTGCTTTTGAACTGGTCATTCAGCGTTTTCAACTCGGTGATATCCGCTTCCGTTATGTTGTAATCCGCAGTCTTGTCTTTGTGTTCTTCAGCCCGTATGAGCAATGCATCCACAAACTCCGTCAACTCCCCGTGCTTCATACGTTTGATGTCGGTTTTGGAGTAATCAGTCTCCGCTTTTAGCTGGGAAAGATTGTTGACGGTAGCGTAAATATTAAGATACTTACACAATGTAATCGCCTTTGTTTCCAGTTTGACACGATTTTCCGCCTTTACCGTAGTGCTGTCTGTTGTGATCAGGAACTGCTCCGGCCTCAGGCTCGTCAGCGTGTCGAAGTCCGTATTAAACTGTGATTCATAACTGATAAAATTAGGCAGTTTGCCAAATTCTGTTTTGTTTTGCGAAAAGACTTCGCGTAGTAACCGGTACATTTCTACCGACGCGTCTTGTTTATTACCCATTCTCTTTAAGTTTAAAATGTTATTGAATATATTTTAGATAACACTTTTGCAAATATATAGAATTATAAATATCTCCACAAAATCAAATCAGAATAATTTTAATATAAGTAGAAATGTATTTAGACAATCAGGGTGTATTTCATCAAAAAGAGACTTGTCAAATCGTATATTAAATGTATATTTTCATCCAAAAAGACAGAAAGAGATTTATGCAATCAGGAGAGCGACGATGTTTTATTAATGTGGAACGGGTATCTTTCCAAGGACTAAACATCAATGAACACCCTATAAGATAGGGATTTATACAAATACAGCAGTTTCCTTACATAAGCCATTGACACAAGAATTCAACTCAATTGCTTAGCAAAATTCCCTCTTTGCTTGATAATCTTCTGTCATTGTTTGACGAATTTCCCTGATTGCTTGGCGTAACTCTTCAATTGTTTGACGAAACTTCTTCATTGCTTGACCGAAATTCCTAATTGTTTCGTGATTCTTCTCAATTGCTTGATGAAATTCGTGTATTGTTATTAGTTTTATCCGTATATTTATTCGCACAAATGAAAATTACGACTGATGCTGGAAGATTGTGAAAAGTTCGGAATGTATATATTCAACGTGCAGTTAAATCTGTGGTGTATTGAAAAGAAAAGATTGTACAGACAACAACAATAGCGCTCATCTTTATCATTATCCCTATCACGCGGCAAATCTTACCGCATAAAAAGGGCTGAAAACTTATGCCTTCAGCCCTTCAACCCTAAAAAACAAATGTACTAGACCTATTGAACGATTATTTTTCCCCGTTGGATAACGGTTTTATCTTTCGTTACGCTCCAGAGGTAAAGACCTGACGATAAACCATCCCGATCAAAGGATGTAATCGCGGAGGTAACGGGAATTATTTTTTGCACTTTTCCATCCATAGAGCAGAGAGTCAGCATCCATCCTGTCACGTCTGCCGGTTCCGACACAGATAACTTGGCCGATGAGATAACGGGATTCGGAGAAATGGTTACTTCCGGTGCAATTTTAGTTCCGGAGTCACCAAGTAGTTGTGATAGAAACGCAATACCGTCGATTTTCAGATCCGATCCTACGTAGGACAGCGACCTGTTATTGAGATTCGATGAAGTAATCATGATGTAAGCAGAGTCAGCCACAATATCGCCTGGCATATAAAGCGGAAGTTCAATCCGCTTGTAATTAGCAGATGCTTCCAGTAAAATACCATTTCCACCCACTATCATATTACCTTTCTTGAGATTGATGAAAAATGTTGCACTATCTGTAATAATACTCGGTAGGTATTTATAGTAGAAAACGATAGCATCTTGCTTGATACTGACCGGAAATCCGTGCCGGAAAGTCTTAATGCCATCATTCCATTCACCGCATTGTACAAATCCGACTTGCACTGCCGGAGCCCCGTATTGGTCTTGTCCTAGTGAAGAAGTCAGTTCAAGTGCATAATTCCCAGTATAAGCATCCATTGTTCGTTGAACGCCAACCTGATCTCTGTCTGTGTTCCAGTTGTCGAGCAGTGGTTTGGTGGACATATTGATCCACCACTCAAAATCACCGTTCAACGCCAGAGGTTGCGTTGCCACACCGGTCAGGCTGATGCTGTCAAACTGCGCCACACTGCCGGGAATTCCGTTATTTTTAAGCAGATTACTTGCTGTTGCTACAAGAATCATGGTATCGGGTGCCTGAGTGAGTGGAGGATTAAAGGTAAATGAGAACGGCGTGTAAGTATCATGGACACCTCCCACGGGATAAAAATAGTGTGCAAAGCTTTTCCCGCCTTTCTTGAATACAACACCGACTAATGCCGAGTCTTTTGTGGCTACATTATATTTATAGTACCCTCTGATTCCGGTCGGCTTTTGGTCGTACGCCATACCGCCTTTCCAAACGGTAGGATCTCCATTCCCCGTTTGCGATGCATTTGCAAACCAGCCACCGACCGTATCGCCTGATGCGGATAAAAATGTAGAAACCTTAACCGCGTATGATCCGTGATAAGCATCGCTTGTCTTTACCACGTTGGGAACCTTCATTTTCTGCATGGATTCTGTGTTTGAAGATACCGGGTAAGTTGTCGGTTGATCATAGGTAAGAACAATCCAGT
This sequence comes from Bacteroidota bacterium, assembly GCA_030706585.1. Classification (GTDB taxonomy): domain Bacteria; phylum Bacteroidota; class Bacteroidia; order Bacteroidales; family UBA7332; genus CAXXIC01. Next base: position 2,516 of record JAUZOF010000263.1, on the reverse strand, counting down.
TTTCAAAATCGCCATTCGGGATTGTGTTCTGGGCATTGAGGGTGACGGCCATACTTATCACCAGGAAAATCAGGTAAAATTCTCTTTTCATAGTAACTGTATTTAAGGTGTTTACCTGTTATAACAGATGACAATACGAAAAGTTAGCTGAAAATTAATGATCAGAATCGACAGGGTAGAAAATAGTTGCAATAGTGTCACTATTTGCTTCCGACAATTTGCAACCCTATTTCAACAAATCGTGTATTCCGGTGCTATTAAACGATTTTAAATTTGTAACTGCCTAATTGCATCATACCTTTAAAATCATTTTTATGAAGAAAACAGTGTTGAGTTGCATGACTTTTGTACTTACCCTGACATCGACTGTCGCGCAACAAAAGACAACGCCCGAAACTTTCATCAAACCCCAAAAGTCATTCATCCTGAAGGCTGATAATTTCAAACACTATGCCGATTACTTCAACCGCATGGAGGATGAAAACATCGCTCAGGCTATCCCTAACGCGCAGGCGTGGGCATGGATGAATGCCAATATTCCGTTGTTTGAATGTCCGCAGGATAATTTTCAGGAGATGTTCTACTATCGCTGGTGGAGCATCCGCAAACATATCAAAGTAACTCCCGTAGGTTACGCCTTTACCGAGTTTTTGGTTAATCGTACCTACGCTGACAAATATAATCTCATCAGTAGCGCCCTTGGTCATCACATTAGTGAGGCCCGTTGGTTGGCTGATCCGAAGTATCTCGACCAGAATGTTCACGTGTGGTACCGTGGCAACAACGGTAAAATGATGGCAAAACTGCGCAATTTCAGTAGTTGGGTGGCCGCTGCTCTCTATAATCGCTATCTTGCGGATGGAAATACGAAGTTTCTGACCGATATGTTGCCCGACCTTGAGGCTGAATACGCCGCATGGGAAAGCGATCACCGCACGGCAAACGGTATGTTTTGGCAATCAGATGTCAAAGACGGCATGGAAGAGACGATATCCGGCGGTCGTCGTGTAAAAAACAACCGCCCGACCATCAACAGTTACATGTATGGAAATGCCAAAGCGTTGGCACAAATCGCTCTTTTGACCGGCGACAAAGCTAAAGCTGCCCGTTACGAAGCCAAAGCCGATACGCTGAAACACCTTATCGAAAGCCGCCTGTGGAATGCAAAGGATAATTTCTTTGAAACACTGGAGGAAAAGGGCGATACGCTCGCCAATGCGCGTGAAGCGATTGGATTTATCCCGTGGTATTTTAATCTGCCATCGGCAAATAAAGGCTATGAAACTGCATGGGCTCAGGTGAAAGACGAGAAAGGTTTCTCTGCTCCTTACGGTCTCACTACCGCCGAACGTCGTCACCCGTCGTTCCGCACCCGTGGCGTGGGCAAATGTGAGTGGGATGGTGCTGTTTGGCCCTTTGCTACTTCGCAAACATTGACGGCGATGGCCAATCTGTTGAACAATTACAAGCAAAACGTGGTCGCTGATTCCGATTACTTCCATCATTTGGAGGTATATGTAGAGTCAATGTACCATCGTGGCCGCCCGTATGTTGGCGAATACCTGGATGAAGTGACCGGATACTGGCTCAAAGGTGACCAGGAACGCAGTCGTTATTACAACCATTCGACCTTTAATGACCTCATCATTACCGGTCTTGTGGGTCTCCGCCCCCGTTCTGATAATAAAATCGAGGTTAATCCATTGGTTCCCGAAGGTAAATGGGCATGGTTCTGTCTGGATCGTGTGCCTTATCACGGTAAAATCGTGACCATCATCTATGATAAAGACGGTTCGAAATACCATAAAGGCAAAGGTCTTCAGGTATTGGTGAATGGCAAGAAGGTGGCTTCTTCGGATAAGTTGGTACGTATTGAAGGAAATTTATAATAATCGGACCAAACCTAACAGGTTTTTGAAACCTGTTAGGTTTGTCTGTTCAATCTATTGAAAATGAAAAACACACGACTTCTTTTTTCTGTCCTGTTTTTTACTTTTTTATTCATCAATCTGTTTGCTGCGAATGGTAATGGCAATATTTCATTGTCATCGCTTCGTTGCGAAATGATGACCAATCCGCAGGGGATCGGCATCACACATCCGCGCCTAAGCTGGGTGATCACTTCTTCTGAGCGTGGTACCGTACAGACTGCTTACCGGATCGTGGTGGCATCGTCGGTTCAGAAGCTGGCTATCGGTGGCGACCTGTGGGATTCCGGAAAAATCACCTCTTCACAAAGTACTTTTGTGCCTTATGCCGGTAATGCTCTTTCAAGTAATCAGACTTGTTTCTGGAAAGTCAAAATTTATACATCCAAAGGAGAAAGTGACTGGAGTGCTCCGGCGACCTTTTCCACCGGATTGCTTTCTTCTAAAGAGTGGAAAGGCCAGTGGATCGGCCTCGATAAATCCTTTGCCTGGGACAGTGCCAATGTAAAAATGTCCCGTTTATCGGCCCGCTACTTCCGTAAAGAGTTTGCTTTACATAAAAAGATCAAACATGCGTATGCAAATATC